>CAZUNC010000036.1:0-16621 GCA_964621475.1 uncultured Defluviitaleaceae bacterium
GCATCAAGACCCAAAACCTCTCTGCCAATATCAGCGAATTTGAATATATCGTGACCTCTAACGAGGTCGAGGCGCTGATACTCGAATGCAATCTGATAAAGAAACACAATCCGAAATATAACATTTTACTTAAAGACGATAAGGCCTATCCGTTCATCTCCGTGACCATGCACGAGGACTTCCCGCGTGTGATGAAGTCATTTAGGCGCGAGCGTGACAAGGCCAAATACTATGGGCCGTTTGTGAGCAATACAGCCATATTTGAGTTTTTAAAGCTCATACACAAGATATGGCCTCTGCGAACCTGCTCAAAGCAGATCAAGGCCCCGGCCTCCCCCAGCGAAACGCCACCGGCTAACATACGCCCGTGTTTAAATCATGACATGGGGCGTTGCCTCGCGCCATGTTGTGGTAAGGTCACAAAGGAAGCTTATGCCGAAAACATTTTGGCTATCACACGGATATTGGACGGCAAAGCCGATGGGATTATTAGGCAACTCGAGGCCGAGATGAAGCAATACTCCGAGGAGCTCGAATTTGAAAAAGCCGCCGAGATCAGAAATAAGATCAACGCGATAAATCATCTGACCGAAAAACAAAAGGTCGCCGGAGATATGCGCAGCGACAGCGATGTAATAGCGGCGGTATCAGAGAACGACGACGCACTCGTGCAAGTATTCTTTATCCGAGACGGCAAGATGATCGGGCGCGAGCACTACATGCTATCAAATGTCGGCGATCAGAGTAGGCCCGAAATACTCTCGGCGTTTATCAAGCAGTTCTACGGCGAGGCTGCGTTCATACCAAAAGAGATCATACTCGAGGAAGAGATAGAGGATGCGGAGCTTGTTTCGAGCTGGCTGTCCGAGCTGCGCGGTACGAATGTTACACTTATCGTTCCGAAACGCGCAGACAAGCTCAAGCTCGTGCAGATGGCCTCCGATAACGCCGCATTGATGCTCAAGCAGTTCGGCGCACATATAAAAAAGGAAAAGGAGCGCAGCTCAAACGCGCTCAAGGAGCTTTCCGATGCGATAGGCACTGTAGCAAAGAAAGAATTTTCATTAAACCGTATCGAGGCCTATGATATCTCTAATATACAGGGCTTTGAATCTGTAGGCTCTATGGTCGTATTCGAGAACGGCAAGCAAAAAAACAGTGATTACCGTAAGTTCAAGATCAAATATGTCGTAGGCGCCGACGATGTCGCGAGCATGGCCGAGGTCGTGCGCAGGCGCTTCATGAGATATCTCGACGAGACCCGCGCCACAGAAGACGAAGCAACCGGTAACGACAGCGGTAAATTTTCAAAGCTGCCCGATCTGCTGTTGATCGACGGCGGCAAGAATCAGGTGCATGCGGTCGAACGCGTACTCGAGGAGCTCGGGCTTTCGATACCCGTCTGCGGCATGATAAAGGATGACCGCCACCGTACAAAGGCGTTACTCTATTCCGATATCGAGATCAGTCTACCAACGCACAAGGAGGGCTTCAAACTCCTGACGCGCATACAGGACGAGGTGCACCGTTTCGCTATCGAGTATCACAGAAAGCTACGCGCCGAATCCCAAGTCAAATCTGTGCTCGACGATATCGATGGTATAGGGCCCACGCGGCGAAAGAACCTGTTGCGGCATTTCAAGTCTATCGATGCAATCAAGGATGCCTCCATAGAGGATCTGACTGAGGTCGATGGCATGAACCGAAAATCCGCCGAAGCGGTCTATACGTTTTTTCATGCATAATAGACAGTCAGCACATACACCCGCTACGGATATTCGCAGCGGACACATCCGCAGCGGATGCATCCGCTTTTATACTTGATAAAACATCCCCATTGGTTTATATTAATTCCAAGTATGATTCACAGGAGGTCGATTGCATGTACACCGTCCCGTTGGCCGATGTCATCGAAGAATACAACTTGAAACGCTTTAACGAGGGCGTGGATTTAAAGGATCGCGTCATATCATGCCCGCAGATAAATAGACCCGCCCTACAGCTCACGGGATTTTTTGATTATTTTGATTCGCATCGTATGCAGATCATAGGCATCGTCGAATATACCTACCTCCAGAAGATGGACCCGTCTCTCAGAAAAGAGCGCCTGGGCCGCATGTTTGAATACAAGTTGCCTTGCCTCGTGCTTTGCAGGGGATTAGAGCCGTTCCCTGAGATGATCGAATACGCGAATGAATTTGACACACCCGTACTGGGCTACGATGGCAGCACTACGGATTTCATCGGTGAGGTCATACGTTGGCTTAAGGTTCAGCTCGCACCACGTGTAACACTTCACGGCGTGTTGTTGGACATCTACGGCGAGGGCGTGCTGATCATCGGAGAGAGCGGTGTCGGTAAAAGCGAGACAGCACTGGAGCTTATTAAACGCGGACATCGTCTGGTCGCGGATGACGCGGTCGAGATCAAGCGCGTGTCTCAGCAGACATTGATCGGCAGCTGTCCGGAGCTTATACGTTATTTCATCGAGCTGCGCGGCATCGGCATCATCAACATACTTCAAATGTTCGGAGTGGAGGCCGTAAAGGCCACACAACAGATCGACCTCGTTATAAAAATGGAATACTGGGAACAAAACAGGGAATATGATCGGCTCGGCCTGCACGAGGAGTATATGGACATCCTCGGTAATGCGGTCGTTTGCCATAGCCTACCGATACGTCCGGGCAGGAACCTCGCGGTCATATGCGAAGCAGCCGCCGTTAATCACCGTCAGAAGAAGATGGGTTACAATGCGGCCAAGGCATTAAGCGAACGTGTAATGAATAATATGTCAAATACGCAGGGGGACACACAATGAGCGGCAACACGACTTACAACATAGGCATAGACTTAGGTGGCACAAATATAGCAGGCGGCATCGTCTCAAATGACGGTAAGGTCATACTAAAGCGCTCTGTACCTACACAGCGTGAGCGCGCATACACAGAGATCGTAGCCGACATGGTTAGCCTTTGCGAGCAGTTGATATCCGAGATCAAAACCACCAATCCCGAGATAACCATTGCCTCAGTGGGCATGGGCATACCGGGCACGATCAATAGCAAGGACGGTATGATCGTTTTCTCAAGCAATCTGCCATTTATAAATACTCCTATTACAGAACTGATGCATAAAGCGTTAAATCTGCCCATATATATTGAAAATGACGCTAACGCCGCAGCCATCGGCGAGAGCATCTGCGGTGTCACAAAAGGTACAAACAGCTCTATCACGATTACATTGGGCACCGGCATCGGCGGCGGCGTTATCATTGATAACCGCATACTCACCGGCTCGTATTTTGCGGGCGGCGAGGTCGGCCACCATGTGATATCCATTGACGGCAGACCCTGCCCGTGCGGCAGAAAGGGCTGCTGGGAATCCTATGCTTCCGCTACCGCGCTTATTAACTTCGCAAAAGAGATCGCAAGTAATAACAAAGACAGCGGGATACTGCGCGAGGTCGGTGGCGATATCGATAAGATCGAGGCCAAGACTGTATTTGACGCATCCGATCATGGCGACAAAGAGGCCGCCGAATTGATCGACAGGTATTACGCATATGTCGGTGAGGGTCTTGCGAATATGATAAACATATTCCAACCCGAGGTTATAGCGATGGGCGGCGGCGTGTGCGCACGCGGCGCATCGATATTGGCCCCGATCCGCGAGTATGTAAAAACGCGTACCTACGGCTACGCAGTATCCACGCTACCGACCACGCGTATTGAGCTGGCCGTTTTAGGCAACGACGCGGGTATCATCGGCGCGGCGAGCCTGGGGGAGTTCTTTACTAAGTCTTGATTGCATTTTTAAGGGTGTGAGCTTTGTATATGCGTCCATATGCCGATATCTTTGCCGAGCGGCTTAATTCAAATCAAATATTACAAAACGAACCGCTGTCGAGACATTCCTCGTTCAAGGTTGGCGGCCCCGCGGATCTTCTGTTGCTACCCTCAAATATCGAGGAGTTGAGCTTTATCCTACGCGCATGCAGTGAACACGATATACGCTTTGATATCATCGGCAACGGCAGTAATATATTGTTTGCGGACAGGGGCTACAGAGGCGTATTGATAAAGATAGGCAGGGCGTTCGCGGACATCAGCGTGAACAACAACCTCGTAACAGCCGGTTCAGGCTGTACACTCTCGGCATTGTTTAACGAAACGCAGAAGCATTCCTTAGCGGGCCTCGAGTTCGCGTCCGGCATACCGGGCACGTTGGGTGGCGCGATATTTATGAATGCGGGCGCATACGACGGCGAGATCAAGGATCTGTTTGTTTCAGCAGTCATTATGGACATGAATGGAAACATAACGATTAAGAATAATATAGATATGGGCTTTGACTATCGTCACAGTATATTGCAGCAGGATTTTGGGATCGTCACGGAGGCTGTGCTTTCGCTTAAGCACGGGGACGCTGCTGCCATCAAGGCAAAGGCCGACGATTTCAACTCGCGCAGGCGTAACAAGCAGCCGCTCGAATACCCGAGCGCGGGCAGCACGTTCAAGCGTCCACACGGGCATTTCGCAGGTAAGCTGATCATGGAGAGCGGCTTGGCCGGTTATGCTATCGGCGGTGCGGCTGTTTCGGAAAAGCATTGCGGCTTTATCGTCAACAGGGATAATGCAACCACCGAAGATATTCTGCGGCTTATGGACCATGTGCGCAAAATGGTTTGGGATCGTTTTGCTGTCATGTTAGAGCCCGAGGTACGGTATTTACCTGAGTCCTTACCCGAAAGGAGCTAATAAATGCAGTTTGTCATCTTAACGGGCATGTCCGGCGCGGGTAAGTCGACGGTCCTAAAGATTTTTGAGGACTTGGGCTTCTTTTGCGTGGACAACCTGCCCCCTGCTTTGATCCCACGATTTGCAGAGGTCATCTTCGGTTCAGATTCGAATATAACAAAGGTTGCACTCGGCATCGACGCGCGCGGAGGCAAGCTTTTTAACGATCTGTTTGCTGGGCTTGCGGCTATTAATGGGATTTACGAATATTCGATTTTATTTTTGGATGCATCGGACAATGTGCTTGTAAAGCGCTATTCAGAAACGCGACACACCCACCCGCTCGCAAAGAATGATCGTGTAATCACGGGCATCTCAATGGAACGCGAGCTTTTAAGAGAGGTCAAGAGCAAGGCCACACATATCATCGATACCACCCAAATACTCGCGCGTCAGTTAAAGGAGCTCATCACTGAGATCTATATGAACAGCAGGGACTTTAATAGCCTGATGATCACGGTCCTAAGCTTCGGCTTTAAATATGGCATCCCTGACGACGCGGATCTTGTGTTTGATGTGCGTTTTATACCAAACCCGTTTTATGAGCCACTTTTGAAGGAACTAACGGGATTGGATCGTCCGGTGCGAGACTACGTATTCAATTGCGCCGAAACAACTACATTTCTGGACAAGCTCACAGATATGTTGAAATTTCTGCTGCCATGTTATATCACCGAGGGTAAGAACCGTCTTGTGATAGCGATAGGTTGCACGGGTGGCAAGCACCGTTCCGTATCCATTTCGGAGGATCTGCATATGCGTTTGAATGATACAGGCTACTCGGTCAATATTCGTCATAGGGATATCACAAAGGGTTAAGTATGTCGTTTTCATCGGATGTCAAAAATGAGCTCTGCGAGCTGCAAAGCGGCAACCGCCACTGCGACATAGCCGAAACAGCCGCATTTATAAATACGAGCGGCATGATAAAAAACGGTGTCGTATCTGTAAAATCCGAAAGTGCAGCGGTTATCGGGCGTTTTAGCCGACTGGTATACGGCATTTTGGGGCATAGCCCGGAGGTATTTTGCAAAAGCAAGACCTATTATGCGCAGATAAGCCATGACGCGGCCCAAAAACTTTTGTTGGTCACAGGCTGCGGCAGCGAAACCGTATCAGGCCTCGTTGTGCAAAGCGAATGCTGCAAGCGCGCATATATACGCGGTGCATTCATGACAGGCGGGTCTCTGAGCAATCCCGAAAAAGTCTATCATATGGAGTTTTCAAATAACAGTAAGCCGCTTAGCGACGCGCTCTGCGGGATCATAAATACCTTCGACCTAAACGCAAAGGTCCTGAAACGCAAATCGCAATACATTGTCTACCTAAAGGAAGGCGAGAATATCGTTGACCTGCTAAACATCATGGGTGCTCACGCATCACTTTTAAATATGGAAAATGTGCGCATATTAAAAGACATGCGCAACACCGTGAACCGCGCTGTAAACTGCGAAACGGCCAATCTGTCAAAGACCGTGAGCTCGGCGCAGAAGCAGATCAACGACATTAAATATATTCAAGGCACCATGGGATTGGGTTATTTAGATGAGCAGCTCGAGGAGGTCGCGCGGGTGCGTATAGACAACCCATCGGCCACGCTAAAGGAAATAGGGACGCTGCTGTCACCACCGGTGGGAAAGTCCGGGGTGAATCACCGCCTGAGAAAGATAAGCCAGATAGCGGAGATGCTCAGAGTTTAATCAGAGCCTTAGAGGGAGGAAATAATATGACAGAACGTATTGTTAACGTAGCTTCGGGATTGGAATCGAGGCCGGCTGCGCTATTTGTGCAAACAGCGAGTAGATTTGCCAGCAGTATCAAGCTCACGATCGACACTAGGACTATTAACGCCAAGAGTATCATGGGTGTGCTGTCACTCGGTGTGCTCGATGGTCATACGCTAACACTGTCTGCGGATGGTGCGGACGAGGAGCAGGCTGTTTCAGAGCTCTCGGAATTTTTGACAAAGTAAGTATATATTTCATAAAAAAATCCAATATAAGAGGGAGGAATGATATAGATATTTTGGAGGTTTTAGTATATGAAAAACGCACATAAGTTTCTGACCCGAATAAAAACAGCCTTGATTGCTTTTATAGTAGTTATGGGCTTTTTTTCGGTTGCTTATGCCCAGGACACGACTGAGCAAGCACCCGCAGCCGATGCGAATATCCCGTCGATGAATGTAACGGCGCGTTCGGCAGTACTGATGGAGCCTACGACCGGACGTATCCTGCTCGCTCAGAATCCACATGAGAAGCTTGCTCCCGCGAGCGTCACAAAGGTTATGACGATGCTTTTGATCTACGAGGCACTGGATGATGACAAAATCAAATGGGATGACATGGTAACGGTCAGCACCCATGCCGCCTCTATGGGTGGTTCGCAGGTTTATCTCGAGGTCATGGAACAGCAAACCGTCCGCGACCTCACAAAATCCGTGGTGGTTGCATCTGCAAACGATGCGGCCGTTGCAATGGCCGAATACATCGCGGGCAGCGAGGATGGCTTTGTCACGATGATGAACAACAAAGCGAAAACCCTCGGTATGAACGACACGCATTTTGTAAATGCATGTGGCTTGGATGCAGACGGGCATTACACCTCCGCGCATGACATTGCAATAATGAGCAGAGAGCTTATCACAAAGTATCCACAGATTCACGAATTCTCCAAGATATGGATGGACAAGATCGTACACAAGACCGCACGCGGCTTCGAGGACTTCGGTTTATCCAACACGAACCGCCTGATCCGCAGCTATCAGGGCGCTACAGGCCTTAAGACCGGCTCCACCTCACAGGCTCTGTACTGCATCTCGGCTACAGCTGAACGTAACGGCTTGTCGTTGATAGCCGTCGTCATGGGCGCACCGGATCCTACGACACGCTTCGGTGAGGCGATAAAGATGATGGATTACGGCTTTGCAAACTATGCAATGGCGCCCGGTGACGCAGCCGGAACGGTGATGGGTGAGATGGCCGTATCCAAGGGCAAGGACGATACCGTTGCGTTGATGGTCAAGAAGCAAGTCAGCGCATTAGTCCCCAAAGGCAAGTCTGTAGAGCTAACACGAAAGACCGAGATCACCGGTTCGTTGGAGGCACCCGTGGCTGAGGGGGCAAAAGCTGGTGAGGTAATATATTATTACGAAGGCAATGAGGTCGGTCGCAGCGACTTAGTAGCCGCGGAAGCCATCCCAAGAGCCAGCCTCATGGACAACATCCGCAGGAATCTGTATAGATGGTGCAAGTAGTAGCATTTTTAAGATGCATAATAGAAAGGGGCTGTCGATGACCGACTGCCCCTTTCCTATTGCGTTAGCTCGCTATTGATATATCTCTAATGGCTTCTTCATACGTGTCTTCCGTTATCTTAAGTATAGATAGGATTTCATCTTTGGATTTACCTATATCAAGTAATACCGAGATCTTGCCTTGCAACATCCCTTTTTGTAAACCCTGTTGCATGCCTTGTTGAATACCCTGCTGCATGCCTTGCTGAATACCCTGTTGCATGCCTTGTTGCACGCCCTGCGCGATTCCTATAGCCCTTCCTTCTTCACGTCCGAATGCAAGCCCCTCATTCCTTGCGCTATCTAACATGGCGTGGTAATCAGCCTCGGCCTTTTCCACCCTTGAGATCATTTCTATTTCCTCCTTTTTCATGTTATCTGTGTTTATTATCGACTTGGCGCGTTTGATGTATTCCGGCGCGTCCGGTTGTAACTCGCGCTCCAGAAAATAATCCATCCAGTGACGCTGATTATTCGTTATACTCCCACCTTGCTTTGATAGCTCGAAGACCGTTATCTGAAGTGGTCGTCCGGGATATACAACCTTATTCATTTCATCATACAACTCAAAGCAGTGACAGGGTTCTTCATCTTTAAACAGCTTAAAGTTTGGCCCAAGGATGTTTAATGAATACACAGACCTAAGGCTCCCATATTTGTCGCCGCCTATATTGTCACGTCCATAGTTTGAGCCAAATGTCTCTGTTGTATAATACAGCGATTTCAACATGTAGGTTTGCATCACATATAACTGCATCTCGGAAATAAAGTCTGAACTGCTCATAATCTCTGCCTTTACATCGGGTACCGTATAGCGCAGCTCATTCAGTGTGTCTTTATCAAAGCTTTCTCTATATGTCTTTATCGAGTATGGGTTCTTTATCACGATGTTATCTGCCGTGATGCCCATTTCAAAGAAGTCGTTTATCAGTCCGGCCAAGATGTCCTTATTTTCTTCACTTGCGAGAACCTTCTTGAATGCGAGGTCATTCGTTGGTTTTATCGTCTTTACATCTGGTGTGTAGATAACATCGCCCCCTCTCTTTTATCTATAAGAAATTATAGAATCATACATATAGAATGTCAATTGTCGCCTCTCCATTTTCTGACGGTCTCTATCATCGCAAGATACCCATCAGTCGGCACATAGTCCGGGATCGAATTACCGGAACTGAATGCTATGCCGCCCTTACCTTTCACCTTTTCAAGGCAGTCGAGCACATATTGCTCGATATACTCACGAGGATAACGACACAACACGTCCGTATCTATCCCCCCGAAGTTGCCTATCTTATCTCCGTATTTGTCCACCCAGACTGTGAAGTGTGCAATCTCATCCTCATTTGAGTGCTTCGCGTCTATCTTCGCGTCGTTGATCAGCTCATCCATCACGTTGAATATACAGCCGCAAGAATGGAGTAAAAACGGCTTCCCTGCGTCGTGCACGCACTCGATAACACGTTTATACTGCGGTATTACCGAATTTAATATGTCCTCCCTCGACAGCAGCGACGAGCTCTTAAAACCCAGATCATCTCCGAAGCGCATCACGCAGAACACATCCGCAAACTCTGCCATAAAGCGCTTCCATATGTTATATTGTATTTCACCCATTTTATTAAACACATCCGCAAACAACTCATCGTCGTCCGCTTTCAGATAACATAGGTTCTCATATCCGATGATATCCTGTACGCATTCAAATACCCCGTTCCCTACCCCGCCTACGGCTTTCATGCCTTCCGGACAGGTTTGTGTGAGGTTCTTTATATATGGGATATATGTCTCAAAGAATATTCTCGGTATCTCGTCCCACGGATAACGTTCAAAGTCAGCTCGGTCCTTTATGCAGCCGTCCTTATGCTGACCGAGGGCACCGCCCCCCACGAGCACACCCGTCATCTGAAACTCATAGGATGCCGTATCATATCCCATACGTCTCCAGAACTCCCAAAACTTCTTAAAGCCCTCGGCACTCTCGGACATATCCTTGCAAAACATCCTCGGATACGGATCCTCACCTATGACATCCTTTATAACCTTGGCTCCGATGCCGTGTTCGTAAAGGGGTATCCTATCTACCCATTGATTCCTTGCTACCCTTACCATATTTTGGTAATCCGGTGTAAAATTGTCAAACCTCATACTGCTTTTCCTCCGCTAAATTTATTCGCGATAAACCTCTTTGCTTTATCGGTTGTATTCACGGCGATAGTGTATACGACCGGTATAAACAGCAGCGTAACCAGTGTCGAGAGGCTCAGACCAAAGACAACGACCGTCGCGAGCCCACGCATGAGCTCCGCTCCCTGATTGGAAGAAAACAACATCGGTATTAACGCAAGCACTGTCGTCAGCGTTGACATCAAAATCGGACGCAAACGCACCGGACCGGCAATGGTCAGTGCTTCATGCATGGTTTTACCTCGTTCCTTTCGCTGTAGGTTAGTGTAGTCGATAAGTACGATCGCGTTATTGATAACGACACCAGCAAGCATGATCAATCCCAAAAAGCCCGTAATGCTTAAGCTCTGCCCCGTAACAAAGAGCCCCGACAATCCCCCTGTAAGAGCAATCGGTATCGAGAACATTACTATTAACGGGAAGAGGAGTGATTCAAACTCCGCTGCCATTATCATATACACCAAAAGCAGCGCGAGCACAAGAGCAAATCCCAAATCCCCAAAGGTTTCGTTCATCTGTTGCACCGAACCGGAGAATTCAGCAGTATAACCCGGCGGCATAGAATACTGATCCAGCAGCGCTTGTATGTCATTCATGACGGATTTTGTATCCCTTCCGTCGAGCACTGCCGAGACTGTTATATACCGCTCACTGTTTTCGCGTGTGATCGTGGACGGAAGATTTCTCACACTGATTTCTGCAAGCTCATACAGCGGCACATTTACACCCGACGGAGTCGGTATCAATAGATTCTCGATATCGGATAAATAATCATGCGCAGCCTTGTTTTGCCTGACCCTGATGTCAAATTCATCACCCGATAGCTTGTAGGTTGTCACAACATTACCACTTACCGCTGTATTTACTATCCCGGCTATACCCGACGGTGCTATACCCAGGGATGTCGCCTTAGCGCGGTTTACCTTTATAGACGCTTGCGGCGTGGTTTCATCGATCGAGGTCTTTACCTGTCTCGTACCCGGCACACGCTCAAAAATGTCCAGCATATCCTCCGAGATATTCTGCAGCATCTCCATGTCTGCACCCATAATATTCAGATCCACACCACCGGAGCTCATCATCATACCCATTGAAGATGCCGCATCGGCTGTAAACTTTGCACCCGGAACCTTTTTTAAGCGTTTCTCTATATCCGTAGCCACTTCCACCGTAGTACGGTTTCTATCTTTCTTGTCTGCAAGCAATACAGTCAGCTGTGCCCTGTCGGTATTTGTTCCGCTCAGCATCGACATTGTGCCTCCGCCGCCGATGTTTACATATACCTCTTTTATCTCAGGCACGCCCTCGAGCACGCCTATAGCTTCGAATGCCGTCTTCTCCGTTTCCGATAATATCGTACCTCTCGGCATCGAGATCGACACGCTCACGCTACCCTCGTCCGTTACAGGCATCAACTCAAAGCCGACCACCGTCAGCGATGCCAATGTCAAAGCCACAAACCCCGCCACGATAACAATGGTAAGCTTGCGCCGCCTCAGACAAAACTCCAGTACGCGTTTATATACGACTTCTATTCTTTCAATTGCGTTGCCGACAAAATCCAGCTTACTCTTCTTCGCGCGCGTATATCCGTTTCTAAATAGAATCGAACAACACATCGGCACAAATGTGAGCGATACAAACAACGATGAGAACAGAGAAAATGCGATTGTTAACGAAAGCTGATTAAATATCTCTGCTGTGAAGCCACCGGCAAAGGTAATAGGCAAGAACACAACAACCGTCGTGAGCGTCGATGCCGTAACAGACGCAGATACCTCTTTAGCACCGTCAATAGCCGCCGCAAACGCACTCTCGCCTTCTTCCAACTTTCTGAATATACTCTCGAGCACGACGATCGAGTTATCAACCAACATGCCTATACCGAGCGTCAATCCACCCAAAGACATCATATTGAGTGTGATCTTCCCGTAATACATCAACGTGAACGTCGCGATGATAGATATAGGCATCGAGGCCGCGACGATCAGCGTGGTACGCACGTTCCTGAGGAACAGGAACAATATAATAATCGCTAATATACCGCCCTGTATTGCCGAACCTATAACACTGCTGATGGACATTTTTATGAAATCAGCCGGGTCCGACAATACCTTAAACTCCAGATCCGGAAAGTCTACCTTTAAGCGATCGAGCTCCGCGTTCACCTTATCCGAGAGCTCAACGGAATTCGCGACACTCTGCTTCTGTATCGTGAGCGCCACGCTAGGCACACCGTTAATATATGAGATCGAGGTATTATCCTTATATGTGAAATCCACATCCGCGATATCCCTCAGATACACTACCGTCCCTTTCGGGCTCGTGATAGGTAGGTCTTCTATCTCTTCGAGGGACTCGAATTCACCCGTAATGCGGATCGTAAGGGTCTTATCTCCTTCCTTAATGGAGCCTGCCGGTGCGTTTCTGTTCTCAGCCATCAATAACTGCGAGACCTGTGCCTCACTGATCCCGTAGCCGCGCAGCTTATCCTCATGTAGCGTAACACTGATCTCCTGCTGCTTACCACCGCTTATGCTTACTGAGGCTACGCCATCCTGACGTTCTAGTCGGTTCATTACCTTGTCCTTGACAGTCTTGTTCAGTGTCACAAGGTCGAGCTTTTGCGATGAAACCCCAATTTCAAGCGAACGTATGTCATTCATATTGATCTTTAGGACCATAGGCTCAGATGCATCGTCGGGTAACATCCCTTTGATTAAATCTACCTTTTCACGCATATCAAGAGCCGCATTGTCGATGTTCGTACCCTGCTCGTATTCTATTATTACGATCGAGGTGCCGTTTGATGAATTGCTTGTTATGTTCTTTACACCCGGAACCGTACCCAGTACACCCTCAAGAGGTACCGTTATCAGATTTTCCATTTCCTCGGGGCCAACGCCGTCATAGGTTGTGCGCACGATAGCAATGGGCACATTCATATTCGGGAACATCTCAAGCTTGATCTCTTTAATAGAGAGCACACCGAATGCTATGACGATCAATATGACCATGAAGGTCGTGACCGGTCGCTTTACAAATATCTTTGCCATCCGGTTATTCCCCCTTTTGCTCGGCAGATGCAATCTCGAGCCTGTCACCTTCACTGAGGAAGTTCTGCCCCTTAGTGATTACTGGGTCACCCTCGTTTAATCCTGTGACAATCTCGATCTCCTTACCGTTATTTATACCCGTTTCCACAAATGAGCGTTTCGCTACACCATTGTCATTCACAAAGACATACGGCCCCTCTTCACTGTCAAACACCGTGTTTCTGGGCAGTACGATCGATTTAGCACTCTCATCCCTTACAAATCCTATCTCCGCAAACATACCGGGCTTTAACACACCGTCTGCATTGTCTATCCTGATCTTTACAGGAAACGCTCCGCTCTGATCCGCTACCGAGCTCACTGCGAACACGTTTCCGACTACATCATCCCTGTCTATCGAACGTACCGAGATACGGACATTGTCTCCTATATTGATCTTGTTTATCAAAAGCTCTGAGACCTTTACCTCCACATTCACCGTGTCAATATTGGATACCACCACATATGCAGGGTTCTGGGCAGTGGAATATTCACCGGCCTTTGCGCTCTTGCTCCCCACAACACCTGAGATCGGACTCTTGATGGAGGTATCCTCGAGATTGCTCAGCAGCACCTTACGCTGTATGTCCAGTACATCCTTTGAGGATTGTGCACTGCCTACACCGATCTGGGCCTTTGTAGTATTCTCCCTCGCTATCGATCCCCTTGTAAGGTTCACGGCATTACGCGCACTCGCAAGCGAAGACTCCGCCGTTTCCAATCCGAGCAGTGCTTGGGTATATGTGTTGTTGGCCTGGTCTACACCCGCCTGCGCTTGCTTATATGACAGTTCAATCTTGTCATAATCATTTTTCGAGACGGAACCCGCGTTGTATAGTATCTCAGTGTTGTTAAATGTAACCGAGACATTGTCATACTGCTTCTGAGCGTTGTCGAGCGCGATCTTCGCGTTGTCTATGGCGATCTTCGCGTTCTCTACCTGCTTTTCCGCTGACGTTATCGCCGTCTCTTGCTGCAAAAGCTGCGCCTCATATTGTCCACCAGTTACGGTCGACAGGCTAGTCTCGGCATTTTTAACGCCGTACTCGGCCTGTTTGATCTGCGCGTCGAGCTGAGACAATTGATCATTGAGATCCTTTTCATCTATGCTAAACAACACATCATCCTTATTGACCTTTTCGCCTATTTCAACAGAAACCTCCTTGACCTTGCCCGAGATCTTGCTGATGACCGTAACGGATTCGGATGGCATGATCTGACCCACATACGGTATTTCCTTCTTTATTTCACCCTTCTGCGCTGCGGTCACTACAACAGCTATCCGCTGCTCCGCCACCGCTTGCTCGCCTGCGTTTGAACATCCGGCAAATCCTATTGCCAACCCCAGCATACAAACGGCCGGTATTAATAAACCCTTCTTCATTCCTATTCCTCCCTGTTAAATATCGTCTGTAAACGGCTCATGGTCCTAATCAGCCGTTCCTTTAATGCCTCATCTAATGTATCGATATATCCACTCATGCATTCCGTAAAAAATCTATATGAAGCAGCCAGCAACTCCCTCCCACAACTCGTCACCACAAAATGAAGCCTACGGCTGTCCTTGTCGTCCTTATTCTTCTCCACCAGACCTTCCTTTAAAAACCTGTTCATATGTATGGACAGATTACTCTGGCTCAGAAACATCGTCTCGCCTATGGCTTGAATATTATCCATCCCACTCTCCACGAGTTTTAAGATGCTAAAGCGATGCATAGTCAATAAGCCGCGCTTGATGCATTCGTCCTCGTTGTAGATCCGGCTGAGGACATTTGCCATCCGGATAAGCGTCTTAAACATAAATCCCAAAGGTGACTCGGATATAGCGACGGATGTGGTATCAATCGAGGTGACGGATATATCCGCGTGACTGTCAATAAGATTTGCGATCTCCCGAAAGCTCCCGATCAGCAGATGCTGGGCATCGGGTGCAAGAGATGTGTAAAACACACGCAGCCTATCAATAACTTGCGCCGTAAAGCTCAGCAGGACCTCTTCACCCTGTGGTGTGAGCCTGAAATATACGATGCGATTATCCTGCCCAATGCCCGGATAATCTTTTATAATCAAGCCACCTGCAACCATCTTGGACAATGTCTTTGAGAGGCTCGCGAGGCTCTGACCCATATGCCGCGACATATCTGTTATCGTATTTATACCCAGATATTTAATTATAAATAAACAATGATATTGCCGTTCGCTGATCGCGTTTATACCGCTCGCGTTGACCTTGAATAGATGTACAAGATACTTGGCCTTATACCTAAATACGCTTTCGGTAAACCCTATCATCATCTCCTCTAACCGTTTACCGACATCATCCACATACACAACCTCACCTCATTAGATAGATTTACAGTAAAATAGTTGCACCCTAAATATATATGCCATTTACCTCATACTGTCAACATTGGACAGGAAATATTCACAAAAAATTCATAATTCTTTTCATAAGTGATTGATTTATATAAGACAGGTGTGTTATAATGCAAAAGATGTGTCTTGGAGAAATACCCAAGTGGTTGAAGGGGCTCGCCTGGAAAGCGGGTAGGTCGTTAATAGCGGCGCGAGGGTTCAAATCCCTCTTTCTCCGTCATAATTTCTTGAAAAGCTGTCGAATTTAGGTTCGGCAGCTTTTGGTGTATAGGAGAGGCTATTGATATAATTTACGGAGAATAGTTTATGCGAAAAAGTGAAAAAGCAATTATCACAGCATTATGTATGATTTATAAAGATAACAAAATACTTCTACAGAATAAAGTGGCTGGTTGGGTTGGTCTTACCTTTCCAGGTGGACATATAGAAAAAGAAGAATCTTTTGTGCTTGGTATCAAGAGAGAAGTTTACGAAGAAACAGGATTGACAATCCATAACCCAAAACTTTGTGGAATAAAACAATTTCAAACAGAGGATGACGAAAGATACATAGTTATCTACTTCAAAACGAATGAGTTTGAAGGTGAGATGATATGGTTAGAACGTAACGAGTTGAATGAAAACAACGTTGCAAATGGGTTTTTAGACACTTTAAAAGCTTTTGATGACGATAACATTACAGAAATGATGTATGAACGCCATAAAAAAGATAATGGTTTTGAATGGATATTAAAATTTTATTAAAATAGAGCATAACCGTTAGCTTTTTTGACTCACAAGCACATAATTTGTCGAAAGCTGTCAAATGAGAATTTGACAGCTTTCGGTGTATAGTAGGGTTATTTATAGTAGGTAAGAATGGAGAGGCATGG
>CAZUNC010000037.1:0-16514 GCA_964621475.1 uncultured Defluviitaleaceae bacterium
CTGGATTTTTGCAACAGCTTGTTCTTTGTCCTCGGGAAATACACGCGCTCGATCATACGCATTAATATATTTAACACATACGCGATCACAAAGCCTATCACGAGCGGCGTTAATATCCCCCACAGATCCAACATGACCCCTGCCACCTGTGTAAAATATATCACGGCCAACACTAACCCGGCCGCCAGCAGCAGATATTTTACTATTTGCCTATCAATCGGCTTATTTTCCATTTAACAACCTCCCGTACAGAAACATAGTATGTACCTAAAATATAGCACAAGTCTTTGTAAATGTCTGCGTAACATTAAAAAGAAGGTGGACTCTATATGGATTTTATGAGATAATGACGATAATTTGAACCACTGTCCGTCATATCATCAAATGGCCATAAAGCCTTTGAAACATCCTATGTTTCGGGGCTTTTTTCATAAGCGCGGTCTGTGGCATCCGCGCATAGATAACGGAGGTGTAAACGTGCTGACACGTGCTGATTTTGTCAAACGCTACGCGTTCGCGGGTCTTGAGTCAATAAACCCGGACGCATTTACTGGTGCAAACGCTACAAAAGCATTAAAGGCCGCGATCTTTGACTTTGACGGTACACTGAGCCTGATCCGGCAGGGCTGGCAAGAGGTCATGATCCCGTATTTTACCGAGGAAATGACTCAGCATACCGATCTGTCGCATGATGACGCATACAATCGCGTCAGGGACTTTGTGGATTTTCTGACAGGCAAGCAAACGATCTATCAATGCATACGCCTAAAAGAGGAGATCGAGCAGCTCGGCGGCACGCCCTCAAATCCCGCGCTCTATAAACAAGAGTACAACGAACGCCTACTCGTCCGCATCAAGGAACGTCTGAATGGGCTCGCATCGAAGCAGCTAAACCCACTTGACTACCTCGTGCCCGGTAGCCTTCAATTGCTCGAAAGCCTCAAACAAGACGGGCTTTCGCTGTATCTCGCGAGTGGCACCGACGACGAATACGTTCAAAACGAGGCGCGACTGTTGGGTGTCACGGTTTTTTTTGATGGAGTATACGGTGCTAACGAGACCTTTTCAAAGGCCGCAGTGATACAACAAATGTTAGTCACACACAACATATCGGGAGATGGGTTACTGGGTTTCGGTGACGGCTTTGTAGAGATAGAGAATGTAAAGTCCACAGGTGGGCTCGCAATTGGTATCGCCTCGGATGAGGTCAGTATGCTCAAGGATGTCGCGAACGGTATTAGCATCACTTCTTCTCGTTATCAACCCGATGAATGGAAACGCAACCGCCTAATCAGCGCGGGCGCAGACGGGATTATCCCGGATTACATAATTTAGACACGGAGGTTTCTATGCCATATAAACAATTTGACCGCAGTAAATTAAATCTGCTACCTATTTCGGAGCGTCTGCACGATCTCTACGTGGGCAAGGACATTATGAAGCTGACTGATCCGCTGCCGGAGTTTTCACATCCGGCTATCGACACACTTGCACAGCGCATCATCGAGGCAAAAAAACGCGGCGCATCGGTCATATTCATGATGGGCGCGCATGTGATCCGCTCCGGGGTTACCCCGTTTCTGATCGACCTGATGGAGCGTGGTATCGTTTCGCACTTCGCGTTAAACGGCGCGGGGGCTATACATGACTACGAATTTGCAAAGATAGGTGCTACTAGTGAAAGCGTAGCTAAATACATCAGTGAGGGTCAGTTCGGCCTCTGGAACGAAACCGGTGGCATCAACGAGGCCGCATCGTGCGCATACAGAGAAGGCATCGGCTTTGGGGAGGCTATCGGCAGGGCCATAGAAACGGGTAACTTTCCACACAAGGACATCAGCCTTTTGGCCGCCGGATACCGTCTGCAGGTTCCCGTGACCATTCATGTCGGCATCGGCAACGATATTATACACGAGCATCCGAACTGCGACGGCGCTGCCGTAGGCGCAGCAAGCTACACGGACTTCCTGATCTACGCGAATACCATAGACAACCTCGAAAACGGCGTGTTCATAAACTTTGGCTCGGCAGTCGCGGGTCCGGAGGTATATCTTAAATGCCTCTCTATGGTCCGAAACGTTGCCAAAACCCAGAACCGGCAGATCGCACATTTTACGACCGCCGTATGCGATTTGTTGCCGATAGAGGACGATATCAGAAAGGAACCGCCAAAGAGCAACCATTACTACTATTTCCGTCCGTGGAAGACGATCATGGCGCGTACGGTCGCGGACGGCGGCGAGAGCTTTTATATACAGGGCGAACACAAGAAAACTGTGACCGCGCTATATAAAAGGATCGGTGAACTCATATGATTACCGCCTCGAGACTCGATGACATCCTGTCGCGGCTTAGGGATCGGCGTGTGCTCGTGATCGGGGATTTCTTTCTTGACAAATATTTGTATATAAACCCTGTGCTCGATGAGCCGTCTATAGAAACAGGCGAGACGGCGTACCAGGTGATCGGTAAGCAACTAAGCCCCGGTGCAGCGGGCACCGTTACGAACAACATGGCTGCGATGGGTTATGGTTCGATCACGGCACTCACCGCTATCGGTAACGACGGCGAGGGCTTCGAACTATTGACCGCACTCAAGTCACGCGGCATAAATACGGACGCGTTGATAATCTCCGACGAAATCATGACGCCGACCTATACCAAACCCATGTACGGCGGCAAAGAGATCAACCGACTGGATATTAAAAACCGCAACCCTATCCAGCACGATGTCGAGGATAAAATCATCTCAAAGCTTTTGATTTTGTCCGAACAGTGCGACGCTATCGTTGTGATGGATCAGGTCACCGAGCGCAACTGCGGCGTAATCACAGACAGGGTTCGTGCGGAGCTCTCGCGCCTCGGCCAAACTCTTAGCATTCCGATCATCGCGGACTCGCGTTTATTCATCGGTTTGTATGACAATGTCACAGTCAAATGCAATCACCATGAGTTGCTCGCGGTCTTTTCTGACATGATCTCACCTACGATCGAGGCATGTGGGCATCTAATGCGTCAAAGAACCGGGCGACCCGTTTTCGTCACGGCTGGCGAACGCGGCATCTATGTCTTTGACGACAGCGTCGATGGAGGCATTCAACATATACCAACTGTTAAGGTCACGGGCGAGATCGATATATGCGGAGCCGGAGACGCTGCCACCTGCGGTATCACTGCCGCGCTATGTACCGGTGCGGGCCTTTTGGATGCAGCCACACTGGGCAATCTCACATCCTCGGTCACGATACGTCAGATTGGCACCACGGGCACCGCTTCACCCACGCAGCTTCGCGGCGCGTTAAACGAGACTTTTGGGAATACTTAAGAGGAGGTTTATTACAGATGAAATCATATACGGAACGCATATCAGCCGCGCTCGCGGCATCCCCATTTATGCAGCTCAACGAGGTTCGCGAGACGTTACTCGCGGCACGTAACGCCGGCAAATGGATCTTTACAGCCGGTAACGGCGGCAGCGCAGCCACAGCCTCGCATTTCAACAACGACATGGTAAAGGGTCTTTCGGTCTTATCTACATCAGGCCCGAGCAAGATACGCTTTAAGTCGATGGCTTTATGCGACGCTTTACCTGTTGTTACAGCTTTAGCAAATGACTACGACTACAACATGATCTACGCGGAGCAGCTAAAGAACTTTGCATCCGATGGCGATGTGTTTGTGGTGTTCTCGGGTAGCGGCAATTCCCCGAACGTCGTAAAGGCCGCCGAGCTGTCCGTTGCGACGGGGCTTAAGGTCATTGCATTCACGGGCGGAGACGGCGGGCGCATAGCAGATATCGCGGATATCTGCTGCGTCGCAGACACAGGCATCATGGAGGAGATCGAGGACATCCACATGGTTTGGTGCCACGCGTTGATAACAGATTTGCGAAAAAATATAGCCGCTGAAGCCCAATGACCGATCAGATCACATCTGGCACGTTGTTTGTCTGCGCGACCCCGATAGGCAACCTCGAGGACACGAGTGCGCGTCTTATCAGAACCCTTTCGGAGGCAGACATCATCGCCGCCGAGGATACGCGACGAACAAATAATCTCTTACAGAGCTACAACATCAAGACCCCGCTGATGAGCTTTCATGAGCACAACATCCAAAAGCAACTGCCCAGGCTCACGGCCATGCTTGAGGACGGCAAGAACATCGCATTGGTCAGCGACGCAGGCATGCCCTGTATATCGGATCCCGGATATGAACTGGTATGCGCATGCATCGAGCAGAAATTGCCGATCAGTGTGATCCCGGGCCCAACTGCCTGTGTGACAGCCCTCGCGCTTTCCGGATTGCCGACCGAGCGCTTTGTGTTCGAGGGCTTTTTACCACGCGGGAAAAAAGAACGCGACCGTATACTGGCCGCGCTCGAAAATGAACCGCGCACGTTTATCCTATATGAGGCCCCTCACCGCTTGAATGAAACGCTTACGGTTTTATACGAACGTCTGGGTGACAGACGCGCCGCGGTCGTCCGTGAGCTCACAAAACGGCACGAGGAGATCCGACGCGGCAGATTGAAGGAACTTTCGCAGTATTTTACAGAGCATCAACCACTCGGCGAGATCGTGCTCGTGATCGAAGGGGCTGCCGTTATTGAAGCAACTGTGCAAGCAAATGCCGACCCGATAGCCTTAACCGAAGAGGAACGTGTTTTTATATACATGAATCGCGGCATGACCAAGATGGACGCCGTGAAACAAACCGCGAAGGATTTGGGCAAGCCCAAGCGCGAGATATATGATAGGTTGATCAAATAGCGTTCGTCGCGGTTAATGGAGGAAATATATGAGTAAAGGAAAACAGGACATTAAATATAAAAGCATCGGTGGGCAAGCCGTCATCGAGGGTGTCATGATGCGCGAAAAGGCCGATTACGCGGTCGCCGTCAGGAAACCCGACCAAACAATCGAGGTTGTAAAAAATACGGTTGCACCGCTGTCGGCCAAATACCCGATATTGAAATGGCCCATCATTCGTGGTGTCGCATCGTTTATCGATTCGCTCGTGATGGGTATGAAACTCATATCAATGTCTGCGGACATGGCGGGGATAGACGATCTCGTGAGTGAGGAACCGTCAAAATTAGAAAAATGGCTCGAAAAGACCTTTGGTGACAAGCTCAACAAGGTCATCGTCGGCTTTAGCTCGGTATTGGGCATGTTGCTTGCGGTAGGCTTGTTTATGCTGTTACCCGTCTATATAGGCGGATTCTTTTCGGGGCTATTGGGAGATAAAACATGGGCGCTCGGTATCGTCGAGGGCTTGGCGCGTATTGCGATCTTCGTTGTTTATGTAGCGTTGGTGTCATTGTCGAAGGATATCAAGCGTGTGTTCGGATACCACGGCGCAGAACATAAGACCATCCATTGTTACGAGCACGGTGACGAGCTGACGGTCGAAAACGCGCGCAAGTATCCGCGCCTTCACAAGCGCTGTGGCACGAACTTTCTGTTTATCGTTATGATATTGAGTATGCTGTTATTTGTATTTATACGCACCGATGTCTTCTGGCTACGTATCGCATCGCGGCTGTTATTAGTACCCCTGATCGCTGGCCTGTCATATGAGCTTATAAAGCTCGCGGGTAAATACGACAACGCATTTATCAACCTGATAAGCCTACCGGGCATGCTGTTGCAAAAGATAACAACCGCGGAGCCCGACGACGGCATGTTAGAGACCGCAATAGAGGCACTCAATGCCGTCAAGTGATTTGTCCTTAGGCAATCTACTGCGGCACGCAAAGTCGGTCTTAAAACAGGCCGGTATAGAGAGCTACACCTTGGATGCCGAGGTATTGCTCTCGCATGTATTAGACAAGGACAGGGTTTATCTGCTCACGCATCCGGAATATACCTTAAACGAGCGCGAGGCTTTTGTCTTTTCTGAAGCCGTAAACAGACGCGCAAGCCACGAGCCCGTTGCGTATATTACCGGTCGTAAAGAATTCATGGGGCTTGATTTTTGGGTCTGTGACTTAGATGTGCCCGATGCACGCGCACTGATACCACGTGCGGATACGGAGGTTCTGGTCGCTACCGTTATCGATACAAAGCCCGCCTACCTGCTCGACTTATGTACAGGCACGGGTTGCGTAGGTTTGTCGGCATTGGTACATGGCGGCTGTGAGCGATGTGTTGCGGTCGATGTAGACCCTGCAGTGTTGCGTATCACACAACGCAACGCTGATGAACTCGGAGTTGCGGAGCGTTTTGAGGCTTTACAGTTGGATGTATTGTCCGATGGCTGGGCAGATCGAATAACTGCCCCATCGCGTTACGCTGCAATATCGCGTTACGCTGCCTCACCGCGTTACGCTGCCTCACCGCGTTTTGATGCAATAGTCTCAAATCCACCCTATATCACCGCATCCGAAATGAACACACTCGATCCGGATGTACATGATTACGAGCCGCATGCGGCGTTATATGGCGGAGAGGATGGCTTGATATTTTACAGATCGATAGTCCGCGAAGGGATTAAGTTACTCGATACAAACGGTCTACTCGCATTCGAGATCGGCGCGGGACAGGCCAAGGATGTTATGCAGCTGCTTTCCGACAACGGATTTACAAATATACAGTTAAAGACGGATTTATCCGGCAAAGATAGAGTAGTATGGGGCCGCAAGGCCATTTAGTAATATGGAGGAATAAAATGTTTGATCGATTGGATGAATTGGCTGAGGCGTTCGAGCAACTGACCGAACGTATAAATACGCAGGCAGCGCTTGCGGATCAGTCGTTATGGCGGATTATGATGAAGGAGCGCAGCGAGCTTGCGCCGATAGTGGAAAAATACGAGGAATATAAGAGTATAAAAAAGAGCCTCGAGGAGGCCAAACAGCTCCTAAACGAATCAAGCGATGAGATGTTACGCTCACTTGCGAAGGACGAGATCAAGGAGGCCTCAGAGCAGATCGAGACCGTTACAGAGGAATTGAAGCTGTTGCTGCTGCCGAAGGATCCAAATGACGACAAGAACGTCATCGTCGAGATACGCGGCGGCGCAGGTGGAGACGAGGCCGCGTTATTTGCGGCAGATCTGTTTAGGATGTATTCGCGTTATGCCGAGCGTTGCAGGTGGAAGACGGAGCTAATGAGCGTAAACGAGAGTGAGCTCGGTGGCTTTAAGGAAATCGTATTTATGATAAAGGGTAAGGGTTCATATAGCCGTCTTAAATTCGAGAGTGGTGTTCACCGTGTGCAACGTATACCCGTAACGGAATCGGGCGGGCGCATCCATACGTCCACGGTAACGGTAGCGGTATTGCCAGAGGCAGAGGATGTCGATGTCGATGTGGATATGAACGATGTGCGCATTGACGTGTTCCGCTCGTCAGGCAACGGAGGCCAGAGCGTCAATACAACAGATAGTGCAGTACGTGTTACACATATGCCTACGGGCATCGTTATCTCGTGCCAGGATGAGAAGTCTCAGCTTAAGAACAAGGACAAGGCGCTAAAAATCCTACGTGCAAAACTCTACAACCTCGAACTCGAAAGACAGCAGAGCGAGCTTTCGGCACAACGAAAGAACCAGGTCGGTACAGGCGACCGCAGCGAACGCATCCGCACCTACAACTTCCCACAGGGCCGGGTCACTGATCATCGTATCAATTTTACTATTCACAGGCTCGACGCGGTATTGGACGGAGACATTGACGAGATCACGGACCGCTTGATAACAACAGATCAAGCCGAGAAACTGCAGAGTAGCAACGGAGGTTGATATATGGTTACGCATATTTTTTTGGACTTGGACGGTACACTCACAGACCCAAAACCCGGCATCATTAATTCTTTTATGTACGCGCTAAAGCACATGGGTCATAAGGTTGTAGATCGCGAGGCACTCACGCGTTTTATAGGCCCGCCGCTGCAGGATAGCTTTAGGAGCTATCTAAATACAACCGAGGAGGATGTCATCGAGGCTGTACGCTTATACAGGGAATACTATGCAGACAGAGGTTTGTTTGAGAACAGGATGTACAATGGCATAGACACGCTACTCGCAGAGTGGAAGGCCGATGGAAAAACACTCTGCGTGGCTACATGCAAGCCCACCGTTTTTGCCAGACAGGTACTTGAGTACTTTGACCTGAGTAGGTACTTTAAATTCGTTGCGGGCTCCGAGCTGGATGGCAAACGCGGGCAAAAGTCCGAGGTCATCGCATATTGCATAGACCGTATAGGCCTCACAAATAAATCCACAGCTGTGATGATCGGAGACAGAGAGCACGATATCATCGGAGCAAAGGAAAACGGATTACGTTCAATCGGGGTTTTATACGGCTACGGCTCAGAGCAAGAGCTTTCCGCGCATGAGCCAGACCATATTGTAAAGAATCTACCCGAGTTACGTGAATTGATTTTAAATGCTTAACAGTATCTTTAGAAAGCAGCTTGTACTTTACATCGGTATCTTGCTCATTACGTTTGCGTTAGTGGGCGCGGCACTGCCGTTTGTGCTCTGGCGCTATTTCTCACAGAGCAAGATAAAGATGCTGTATGACTCCGGTGCGAAAATGAGCCGAGATATCGTACAGTATTATCCGTTCATCAACATGCTGCAAGTCAGCAACCAAGCCTCAAACCTACGCCAATACCTGAACGCGAGCATCGTAATCACAAATGCGGACAGGCAGATCATCGCATGCTCAAATGATATTATACTCGGTGACAACCAGCATTTAGTGATCTCGGAGTTGGACCCGTTATTCAACGGCAATGTAGTCGTTTTACAAGGCAAGCTCGGCGGATTGTATAACGAAACGCAACTTACCGTCGGTTATCCGGTTATACGCAACGCTGTAGTCGTCGGCGCAATCATATTCAATTCGCCGCTATCCGAGCTCAATAATACATTTTGGAGCGTTTATCGGGTTACGGGGTTATGTCTGTCGGCTGTTGCGGTTTTTGGATTTGTGTTGGTTTATTTCTCGTCGAGGCGCATGAGCACGCCGTTACGCCAGATGAGCGAGGCAGCTCGTATCATCGCAGACGGGGACTTTGAAAAACGCATCGCCGTAACAAGCAAAGACGAGGTCGGTCAACTCGCCGAAAGCTTTAACAACATGGCCGAGAGCTTGGCTCGACAGGAGCGTATACGACGCGATTTTATTTCAAACATTTCACACGACTTTCGATCGCCGCTCACATCTATGAGGGGCTTTTTGCATGCAATGGCTGACGGTACGATACCGGAATCCGGACGCCAGCACTATATAAATATTGTACTCGCCGAAACCGAGCGCCTGACCAAGCTCGCAAATGACATTTTACTTTTAAATCAGATACAATCCGAGAGTGAGGTATTGCAGCTTCAGGATTTTGATGTCAATAGTATGATCGTGGATATCCTCACAGGTTTCGAACCCCAGATCGATGAAAAGTCTATAAGTGTGGATGTAGACCTTTTAAGCGCGGCTATAGTTCATGCCGATCCCGAGAAGATTCGCCGCGTACTACTAAACCTTATTGACAACGCCGTGAAATTTACACCCGTAGATGGGGATTTATTTATATCCACGAGCGAAGCTAGTATAAAAGAAAACGCTAAGATCATGGTAAAAATAAAAAACTCCGGTGATGGATTATCACCCGAGGAAAAGAAGCGGATATTTGATAGGTTTTATAAGGCAGACACATCACGCGGCTTAGATAAGCAAGGCAGCGGATTGGGTCTTTCGATCGTAAAGGAGTTTATCCGCGCGCATGGTGAAAATATAACGGTAGAGAGTGAACCCGGACAGGGCTGCGAGTTTAGTTTTACACTGTCAAAGGGATGACAGGATTTCAATCTCAAAGTATAATGTAAATTAACTATATGTTGTTAAATTTATATTTTCGGGAGGGCATGTAATGAACAACACTGCATACGATAACATACCTGACATCTTATCACCGACCGATGACCGCATATTTAAGCTTATTCTTACGCATCCGGACGCAAAACCTGCATTGATCGAGTTGGTTACGGCTATTACAGGCAGCAACATTACAGATGTTGTCATACGCAACAATGAGCTGCCAGCAACCGATACTTTAGAGAAACAGGAACGCTTGGACCTAAACTGTACAACCGATACCGGTCTACAGATCGATATTGAGATGCATTCGTCAAGGATAAAAGAAAGCGTTTTAGGCTCACATAAAAATTTAATCGGTAAATGTATTTATTATCTTACAGATTTGCATTCAACCCAAAGCGTAAGGGGCATGTCCTATGACAAGCTCGCACGAACTATCCAGATTACGTTTTGCACGTATACGGTCTTTCATGACATTAATGAGCAGAATAATTTTATAGACATATTTTACTTGAGGGACGAGAACGGCAGAATACTAACAGATGATATCAGTGTTGTTTTTGTAGAACTGTCGAAGTTATCTATCATCATTGAAAAGCCTGTAAGCGAAATGACGTTAATCGAAAAGTGGTCTGTATTTTTCAGATATGCGGATAATAATAAGTATAGGGATAAAATAATAGAGATTATACAATCACAAGGAGGGATTTCTGTGGCAAACGGGTTATTGTTGAATGTAAGCCAGGACGAAAAGGAACGCGCCCATTTCAGGAGTCGCCGTATGTGGGAAAGCGATATGGAAAACAATATGATTGTCATGAGAGAGCGTGGATTACGCGAAGGCAAAGAAGAAGGTTTAAAAGAAGGTTTACAACAAGGCTTACAACAAGGCTTACAACAGGGCTTACAACAAGGCTTACAACAAGGCATCACCCTCATCGCTTCCAATATGAAACGCCTCGGTATACCGGTTTCGCAGATTGCTGATGCTACCGGATTAGACGTTGCGGAGATAGATGAGCTTTGATAGGTTATAATTTAGTTTATGTATGCCCATCAGGCAAGCTTGCCATGGTGGGCATTACTAATATATTAGGTTCCACAGTACATATAAAAACCGCTTAAGGTTTTACCTTAAGCGGTTCTGATGTAATCGGGGAGACCGGATTCGAACCGACGGCCTCTTGGTCCCGAACCAAGCGCTCTACCAAACTGAGCCACTCCCCGTTAGCATTATTATACGCATTATTCATATATTTGTCAATAACGCAAACATTACCTCAAGGAGTTTACTTATGCAAATAATGTTAACAATCGCTTATGACGGTACAAACTACGCAGGCTGGCAATTTCAAAAGAACGCGCTATCTGTGCAAGAGGTGGTCGAAGACGCGCTAAGCCGCGTGCTCGGTAAACGAACACCTGTAACCGGATCCAGCCGCACGGACGCTGGTGTACACGCGCTCGGTCAGAGGGCATGCTTCAGTGTGGATACCATATCCATACCAGTCGACAAACTCCCGTATGTCCTCAATAACGCTTTACCTCAGGATGTAAAAATCATTTGTGCCGAGCTTGTCACGGATGATTTCCATCCGCGCTTTATGGCCACTAACAAGACATATTCGTACTCGATATTTAACGGCGCATTTCCAAATCCGTTATTAAACCGCTACACATGCTTTTGGCCATACGATTTAGACATAGACAAGATGCGTCGCGCCGCATCTTATATCGTAGGCACACACGACTTCAAAGCCTTTTGTGCGACGGGTTCGTCCGCGAAGACTACCACACGCACGATCTACCGCTGCGAGGTCATCAGCGAGCCTTACATATATGGCGGCATAATGAAAGCCGTTGTCACAGGCAACGGCTTTTTGTATAACATGGTTCGCATTTTGGCTGGTACGTTAGTATATGTCGGTCAGGGCAAGATCGATGCGGATGCTATACCGGATATCTTATCTTCCTGCGATCGCACACGTGCCGGTAAGACCATGCCACCCGAAGGTCTCACACTAATCGAAGTGGGATTTACTCCTCTTCCGTGATCGTGGCATCAACCTCAACGGTCTCGTTTTCATCCACCGTTTCTTCTTTTGACTTAACACTTACCGACAGACTCACGGGCTCGTCGACCACTACCACACCGGTCGGCAGCTCAAACTTTAATATCCCCGCCGTTTCCCCGGCTGCATAACCCGTCAGGTCCAGTGTGGCCTTGATATTGTTCTCGTTCAGGTTCTCTACCTCACGCATTTTACCTTTTATTGTCAGTTCTATCGCATTCTGAAGGATCTCAACGCTCTCATGCTCGGGGTCCTTTATTATTATAATCTTAGATACAGGCAGTCGGATTTCTTTTATCAGCTCACGCTCGATGTTTGCTGTCACCGTCGCGGTAGACATACCCGGATCATATAGGCTATGGTTTGTGCTTTTCAGATACTCGTTAAGGTCGTATGTCTGTGATTTTGTGGTGTTTACGTTATTGATGCTTATCGGCGGCTCCAGATACAATGTAGCCGGGAACAACTTCAATTCCTCGCTGTCTCCGATGATCTTCATCGTCTTAGGTTCTATTACGATATCTGACAGCGTATAACCCTCAGCAGGTATACCAGATACCCTCGCGGCTAACTTGACCTCCAATATCCGCTTAATCGGTACATTCACGCGTACGGTCTGCGTATCGAGCGCAAACAAGCTCGATATATCCGTGCCATTTTGATCCAATATGGACGGTTGGGTATTGGTTATGATCTCCGAGGTCGCGTCTTTATAACTGACCTTTACCTGCACGGATGCAATGCGATCGAGATCACTTTCCGCACCTGTTATCAATATGCTATCCGGGGACGAGGTCGGTGATTGCGCAACGTATCCCTCAGACACCTCACCGATCCGCGCGAGGTCAATCTTAAACCTTTTTGTAAGCAATCGATCCAACGTTACATCAAAGACCTTCGGGTTCTTATCCAAGAGTGTAAACAACCCAGTCGGTATATCCACATTGATCGGTAGAGATATCGTGTTATTGGCTACGTTATCGTAATATGCGGAACGAAAATCCACATATGCAGACACAAGTGCGGATTCATCCGCTAACTTGCTGATATCACTACGCTTTCCCTGCAGTGTGATCAATATCTTTTTATTGTCATACTGTTGCGGGCTCACAATCACAAAGTTATTCTTCGTGACCGCGTCCGTGTATTGCAGGGTTATGGTCTTTGATATCTGCTTACTTTGAACAGGGTTCTCAATATTCATCGCCACGAGCCACATCACTATCGCAGCCGCGACAGACAATAGCTTCCAGCCTATATCCTTAAAGAAAAAATCCCTTATCTTTTTCATCATTTCTTAAACCATTCCCTCTTCGTAACGGCCTTCTTTGCTGCAGCCTCCGAACTCAACAGGATGCTCTTTAATTTGTCCTCGTTTAAATGGCGCTTGAGCTTGTTCTCTGACGCAACAGAGATCGAGCCCGTTTCCTCCGATACCACGATGACGATTGCGTCCGATACCTCACTCGTACCAACCGCCGCACGATGCCTCGTGCCCAGCTCACTCGCGATCTCCGCTGATGTGAGCGGTAATATACACGTAGCCGCAGCAACACGGTCGTTGCGTATCACAACAGCCCCGTCATGCAGCGGCGTCTTATTTTCAAATATGTTTATCAATAGTTGGCTCGAGACCAATGCGTCTATAGCTATGCCCGTCTGTTCCAGATCCCCGAGCGCCACCTGCTGTTCGATGACGATCAGCGCGCCGGTCTTGGCTTTTGACATTACAAGCACGGCCTTTATGATCTCGCTAGCAGATTTTTCGGACAGATGTGTGTCTTTGTCCTCCGTATTCATCATTGACTTTAGGAACTTGCCTTTCCCAAGCTGTTCAAGCGCCCTTCTGAGCTCGGGTTGAAATATGACAACCACCGCGATAAGACCCGCGCTGAACGTGGATTTCATGAGCCAGAGCAACGTAACAAAGCCAAGCTGCGAGGCTATGGCATATACCACCACAATCACGAGAAAGCCTTTAAACAGCGTCCATGCGCGCGTTTCCCTGACCCAATACATGATCTTGTATATACCATAGGACACCACGAGTATATCGATGATGTTAGCTATGCTGAGCTCGGGTATCGTGATGGGCTGCAGGCTGATGCGTGAGATAAAATCGGTTAGCATCTGATTCATGTTATCACCGCCTATTAAGTCAACCGTTTACTGGCCGTCTATTCTGCGCACAACGCGTTTCTTTCTACGTACGGCCATCTTTGGTATGACCTTGACAAAATAATAGTTTTCTTCATCCTCGAACTCTACGCGTTCGGCACGCCGGTAATCGAGCACCGCATCAAAGAATCGCACCAAAAATGCCAATGCTGCCGATATTATCGTAAACAACACGACCCCGATGATATCGGTCTCTATACCCGCGACCAATACCGCGATAATAAAGCTTATGATCGTAAGTAGCGCACCTATGCCGAGGGCAAGCTCCTTTGAGTAATCTATCGACAGCAGTGAGACCACATGCACTACGACGATGACCATGCCGAATATAAACGCGACAAACATCCACTGCGTATTATTTGAGAAATAGGTTGTGATCGTCGAGAGCACCGCACCAAATGTAGCAGGCATATCCATAAGATTTAGCCCTGCGGTCTTAGTCGTGGAGAGCAGATCCTTTATAAACGGTATTGCATTCCATACAAATATCCCGATGGACACAGGTATTACGGCAGTCAGGCCGAAATATAAACCCGCCACAAGCGGAATCAAGTACGGGATATTAAAGTAGAACGCATAGATTGTCGCCAAAACAAGTACGCTTTCCTTCGCGGAAAGCCTAATATAAAAGAACACAAGACAGAGCAGAAACATAAACACCAACAGCGCAATCTCGGTGGATGCGGATATTTGCAGCGCGATCATGACAGCCATGAGGCCGTATGCGATGCTAAGCGGCATCACTGCAAACAACAACCCGAAAAAAACAGTGGCCGGGAAGGTTGAGAACGCCTTTAAAAGCGATGCGAACTCAGGGCGATACAGCCCCAATGAATTTATCGCATTAAAAACCATCATACCGACGATAAAACGGATGATAAATAAAATCGGCGTTTCAAGACGTTTATAAAACCTAATGATCAGCTCTCTGGTCAAAAGGATTTGTTCGATTGTCGAATCCATAGGCAGGGAACTCCTCCTCGGTATATTCGTTGGACGGTGCGTGCTCGCCATATTGACTGAACTGATCTAGTCGATCCAGCAAATGCAAGTAATGCCTTTGATATTTCTGGGCCGCAGTATATTCGCGTGAGGCCAGTAGCGTACCTAAAACCGAGTACGCAACAGCCACCAGAACTATAAATAACACGGCATCCGTTCCGGCCTTTTTCAAATCAATATTAAGGATGTTTATGCCCTTTACAAGGATTTGATTTGCCCAATATATAGCCAAAATAAACAGAGAACCCGTTATTACACAAAATCGGGTCCACACGTTCTTACGATATATATAATCGTATCTGAAGTATTCATTTATACGGCGGTACTTGCGGTCATATTCCTTATCGGCAAGGCCGAGTTTGGTCATGATGATGATCTTGTTATAGTCTACCATTAATAAACACCTGCGATATCGTATTTAACGGCCGCATCCCATAAAATCCATTCGGACAGCTGTGCGTCGTACACTGCGCGTATCTGGTCCTCACGTTCCTTACCCGCATATGGTATGTACTTAGGCAGCCAGCTTGCCGTAAAGTCCTGCAGCCAAGGCCGCACGATCGCGCGGTCTTCTGGTGGAATGGCTTGCATGCGTTGCTCCGAAAGCAACAAGGAATTGTAAATAGTATCATATGGGTGTACGTCGGGTATGTCAATACCCATGGAACCGTTCGCATAGTGGGACGGATATATCATCGGGCATATGACATCAAATATAGACGAAAGCGCCGCATAATCCTGTCCGACAATCTCTGCATCTATGTCGCTGTTGATGATTGTGCCGTAGACATCTGCCGACACCTTTACTCCATATGTGCGCAGCTCATCGACCGCACGCCTCGAGAACTCCTCTATAGCCTGCGACCGTGTCTTGTCACCGATATCACCCATGTCAGCACTCTTTAGCTTGCCCGATGTTGAAAATCGTATGTAGTCAAACTGTATTTCCTTAAACCCAATCGTAGCGACAGCCTTTGCAAAGTCTAATACATACGAACACGCGTCCGGATTATACGGGTTCAACCACGCGTTACCCTGCGAGTCCTTCCAGATACTGCCGTCCTGATTTTTTATGTAGAGTTCTGGCCTAATGTTGTATATGTTGTTATCCTTAAACGCGACGAGCCGTGCTATAGGGTAGATACCCTCATCCTCGAGCCGCTTCAATAGCGCCTTTATATCCGGTATGTTTGAACCCGAAATGCCCATCTCATCCGCAAACGGGATACCCTTGAACGTCACGTAACCGTTGTCGTCCTTCACATCTATTACAAACGCGTTATATGCAGAGGTCTTACATAGATCTATCAGAGCAGAAAGCATACTGTCTATCCCCGCGACATGGCTCGATACATAAACGCCCTTGACCTCGGGCGCGGCAATCATACCCGAGAGATCCGAAAACGGTGTCGCGGGTTGATCTATGTAATTCGACAGCA
>CAZUNC010000038.1:0-16483 GCA_964621475.1 uncultured Defluviitaleaceae bacterium
CCGTGGCAATGAATTGCGGCGAATTGCAGGAAATGATAGATGCTTCGAAGAAGAACAACGTTATCTTTACGGTTCATCAAAACAGACGCTGGGATACCGACTTCAATATAGTGAAGAAGGCAATCGCAGAGGGTCTTGTGGGCAAACCATACACGATTGAATCCCGTGTGCATGGTCAGAACGGTGTGGTAGCCGGTTGGCGTGCATACAAGGTCGCAGGCGGCGGCATGCTGTTGGACTGGGGTGTGCATCTTATTGATCAGATCATGTTCATGATAAACGAGAAGGTAACAGAGGTTTATTGTAATCTACATAAGATCAAGACACCTGAGGTAGACGACTACGACAAGCTCATACTGCGTTTTGAAAGCGGTCTAACCGCTCAGATCGAGGTGGGTACATATTGCTTGCAGCCGATGCCGCGCTGGTATATAAACGGCGACGGCGGCTCGCTGATCCTCAATGGTTGGGAATGCGACGGCAAGATCGTTCATGCAAAGCAGATGGAGCTTGATTGGGAGCCTGAGATCGTTCAGACGGCTGCCGGCCCGACACGTACGATGGCTCCGCGCCCAAAGGAAACACTGTCGGAGCTGCCACTGCCTGAAATCAAGACGGACTGGATAGAGTTTTACAGAAATGTTATTGACACAATGGATGGTAAGGCTCAGCTTGCAGTTACGCCTGATTCTGTCATGAGGGTGCTGAGGGTTATCGACGCAGCATTTGAATCCGATGAAAAGGGTATATGTGTAAAGGTTAACGTATAAGCAAGGGGCTTGCACAGCTCCTACGGACATCAATGGGCTGTGGATATTTCCACAGCCTGTTTAACGATTATATAAGGAAAATCAAATGGCAAACAAAAGTGTAAATCAAAGAAAGCAGTCCGCGCCTCGTGGGAAACCACGCTCAAAAAAGAAGAAGAACGATGCCTCAAGTGCGGCAGTCTGGATCGTAGTGTGTATAGCGGTTGTATTTGTGGGATCGATGATATTTGCAGGACGAGAGACCATGTATTTTAAACCGACCGGTAACGTGGCCACTGCGCCACCCGGTAAAACCACAAAAACGAACACAGAAAATCAAACAGACGAGCAACAAGCCGACGAACAATTAAAAGAGCAGAATGACGGACAGGATAAAGAGGAATTGGCGGAGGCATCTGAGGAGCCGTCTAATACCGAGCAACCTAAGGCTTCGGAGACACCGGAGGTTACAGAGGATCCCGAAGGGCCTCTGATGGATGATCAGGAAACGGAATCAGAAAAAAACGCGGATTCGGATACAGAGATAGATAAGACCGAGATCGAAGAGAATAATATCAGCGACATCGATATGCCGGACGATATCGTATCGCCATATAACACCTCGGCTGGTTCCGCAAAGTCCGAGGGTCTGTCCAATAAATCTCTGAGCTGGTATATCATGCGTAACAAGGATCATCAGCCCGTACGCGGTGCGTCCGAGGTGGACATCCGCGCGTACAATGGCTGCTACCTGGGGGACATATATAACAAAGAGGTGTACCTGACATTTGACGAGGGCTACGAAGCCGGATACACATCGGCTATTTTAGATGTACTTGCCGCAAAGGATGTAAAGGCTGCATTCTTCGTTACAGCCACATATATAAGAGACAACAAGGATCTAATAAAGCGCATGACGGATGAGGGACATATCGTAGGCAATCACAGCTATTCTCATCCGAATTTGCCGGAGTTGGACGATCATAAAATAGAGGAAGAAATGGACAAAACCGCTGATCTCTATAAAGAGGTAACGGGTAAAAAAATGCCATTGTATGTAAGGCCCCCGGGTGGCGTATACAGCGAGCATGTGTTATCGGTTCTAAAGGATATGGGATATAAGACAGTGTTCTGGAGCTTCGCGTATCAAGACTGGCTCGTAGACAAGCAACCCGGAAAGGCTGCCGCTTATAAGATGGTCATGGATAACCTACACAACGGCGCTATTTTACTATTGCATGCTGTGTCAGAATCTAACACACTCGCATTGCCTGAGATCATCGATGCGATCAGGGAGCAGGGCTTTGAGTTCAAGACGCTGAACCAATTACCTTGAGAAATATATAAGTCAAATAAAAAATAGGAGGATGCATTATGAAGCTTGTTATGGACTATAACAACATGATGGACAGCTACGTGGGCAACTATGTAAAGAACGAGGGGATATCCGAAGCGGATATAGCGGCGCTCGCACCAAAGATCGAAAAGGCCAAGGTTGCGATGATCGAAAAGCGTAAGAACGGTGGCATGGATTGGCGTGATCTGCCATACAATCAGGACGAGATTGTCAAAGACATCAACGATTATGTAAGCCAAATGAAGGACAAGATCGATGCTATAGTTGTACTGGGCATCGGTGGCTCGGCTTTAGGCCCGATGGCTGTTCAGCAGGCAGTCAATCATCCGTTTTACAACGAGTTGCCGAGGGAAAAGCGCGGTGGATACCCGCGTTTCTATGTCGCTGATAATGTCGATCCGGAAAAGCTCGTGTATCTGTTTGACACAATCGATATCACAAAGAGCCTATTTAACGTGATATCGAAGTCAGGCTCGACCTCGGAGACGATGTCGCAGTTTATGATCATAAAGGAAATGCTCATAGAAAAGCTCGGAGCAGAAAAGGCGAAGGAACTCATCGTCTGCACGACCGACTGTGAAAAGGGTAACCTTATAAAGATCGCTCAACAGGAGGGTTATAAGACCTTCTACATCCCGAGCGGCGTAGGTGGACGTTTCTCGGAACTCACACCGGTAGGCTTGTTGCCTGCGGCATTCTGTGGCGTAGATATAAAAAAGCTACTTGATGGTGCTGCCTATATGGACGAACTGTGTAAGAATGACGATATATTTAAAAACCCTGCATATATGTTCGCGGTTCTTAACTACATCGGTATGCAGAAGGGCAAGAATATCTCTGTTATGATGCCATACGCAGATTCGCTAAAATATATCTCGGACTGGTACGCGCAGCTTTGGGCTGAATCGCTTGGCAAGAAGTTCGATATAAACGGCAATGTCGTAAACGTAGGCCCGACACCTGTAAAGGCACTCGGTGTAACGGATCAGCACTCGCAAGTACAACTCTATACAGAGGGACCGTTTGACAAGATGGTTGTGATACTCGGTGTTGAAAAGTATAAGGAGACCATCACTATCCCGAAGACATATGCGGATATGCCGAGCTTGGGCTTTTTGGGCGGGGTTACGCATGACAAGCTGATACAGACAGAACAGGCCGCTACAGAATACGCGCTGCTTAAATCCGGTAAGATGAACATGACGATCACATTCCCGGAGGTCAATGAGCACACGATCGGACAAATAATGTATTTCTTTGAGGTAGCGACAGGCTTCATGGGCGAACTCATGGATATCAATGCGTTTGACCAACCAGGCGTTGAGGAGGGCAAGAACGCGACCTATGCGATGTTTGGTAGACCCGGTTATGAGGAAAAGAAGAAGGAATTGGATAGCAAACCGAAGAAGACAGAGAAATATGTCATATAAAATTTAATATACGGGAGGGCTTACCGTGACATCTAAGGGCTCAGGCATTCAACACAAGAAAAGCAAGAAGGCGTTTCGAAGTGTAAAATCAAAGATCACGAAGCGTACCGTAATCACTATCATCATCTCCATGGTAACGGTTTCGGTGTTGTTGCAACTGTCCATGCAGGTTTTGATACAAATGAGTGCAAGACGTGAGCTTACGGAAAAGGCGTATCACTACTCAAAGATACTGGAGGACTATATCGATACCTCAATCAGCAAATTGGATTCTTTGAGCGTTGCAGTGAGTAGTATATCGAATATATCGTCCGAGATTCGTAGTCCACGCGAACTACTTGCCGAATTATTGGTCGAAACAAATGATGATCCGTTGATATACGGCATCTATGCGATGTTTGAACCGGATGCATTTGACGGTAGCGACATGGATTTTGTAAACGTCTCGCCCTATGGCTCCGAGACCGGTAGGGTTAGCCTGTATGCGATAAAGGATGACAGCGGTAAGCCCATTCTGGATTCTAATGAAGACTTCTCTGACGAAGAATTCAACCAAGATTTTTATTCTGTCGCTCTAAAAACGAAAAAGCCTTATGTAACAGATCCATATGAGGATATGGCCGGCGGGGAAAGCATGTATATGTTTTCAGTGTCCGTACCGATATTGGATACGACCGGTAACGCAATAGGCATTATTGGGGCCGATATTATACTCAGCGACTTTTACCATGCATTGGACCCGAGCGTTGTGTTTGCGGATTCATCGTACAAGGGATATCTTACGGCTATAAACGAGAATGAAATCCTCATTTACAGCCCTATGTTTGATGAGATAGGTAAACCCGTTGATGAACACTACACCACAGGCGGCACATCAAGCGAGGATCAATTCGGGGATACTACCTCTATTATTAATGGTAAAAAATCTAAGTATGCGACGGTACCGCTTAGATTTGATAACTATGACAAGGTATATAGATTTTCGGTCGTAGTGCCTACCGCTGATATATATAGGATCAGCAATATGGTCGTCAGCGCTATGGCTATTTTGCAGTTTATTGGATTCGCGGTAATTATTATCGTCGTGTACAGGACAACGAATAGGGCGATGAAGCCCATGTCAAAATTAGTAGACATTTCTAAGAGTATTACGAGTGGCAATTTCAACGTAAACTTTCCGGAGCCGACCGATGACGAAATAGGGCTGCTGTTAGATAATTTCAAGCACATGACCGAGGTATTCAATCGTCTCATGACGGATTTGTTCACGCTATCGGAAAAGCATAGTGACGGTGAGTTGAATTTCGCGATAGATACCCAGAAATATGAAGGTACTTTTGAACAGGTCGCATCAAGTGCACAAACGATGGCGTCAGAGTATTCGTTAATGCTCTTGGATATCATTAAACTATTCAGAAGCTTCGCCGCCGGGCGGTTTGATCAGACCCTTCCCTCATATAAGGGGCAAAAGGCCGGTATCAATACGGGCGCTGAGCGGCTACGGATGGATCTGTCCGGTGTAAACAGCCAGATAAATATGCTTGTCGGTTACGCTTCAAAGGGAGATCTATCACGACGTGCCGATGCAGGCGCATACAGCGGAGAATGGTCAACACTGCTTGGATCGTTAAATCAACTACTCGACACAGTGTCGCACCCGCTCAGGGAAACTAAGCAGGTGCTTGCATCTGTTGCGAATGGTGACTTCTCTGTTTCGATGCAGGGTCGATACGAGGGTGACTTCAAGGAAATGAAGGATGCTATAAACTCCACGGTCGCTGCTATATCGTCGTACATAGGTGAGATCAGCCACATCCTCACAGAGCTTGCGTCGAACAACTTGGATGTTAGCGTACAGCGTGAGTATACGGGTGATTTTGCGGCTATTAAAGCGGCGCTCAATACAATCATCGAGGCGTTTAACAATGTGATGTATAGTTTGCGTGTGGCCACTAGTAATGTATCGGATGGCTTGAACGACATATCAGCCGGTAACTCACATATAGCGGAGGGTTCGTCTATACAGGCCTCAGCGGTAGACACTGCGTATGAGATGACAAAGAGCGTGAGTCTGCATGCAAATGATGGTCTCAAGAATGCGATCACAGGTAGCGAGCTTACAAACGAAACCAAACGCCATCTGGGCACGGGTAAGACACAGATGGATAAGATGACTAACTCGATGAAGACCCTTACGGAGGTTTCGGAGCAGATCGGCAAGGTTACAAAGGTTATAGAGGATATTGCATTCCAGACACGGATACTCGCATTTAACGCATCTGTTGAGGCTGCACGCGCGGGCGAGCATGGCAAGGGCTTTTCGGTAGTGGCCGAGGAGGTCAGCCGACTTGCGCTGAGTTCCCAGCAAAGGGCGACGGAGATCACGAGCATGATAGAGGGTGCAATCGAGAGCATCAAGGAAAGTGCTGGATACTCGATTGAGACCTCGGATATCCTTAATGATGTAATAACGAATGTCGACGAGCTGTACGGTATAATGAACGGAAACCTTGAGGCAGCACGCGAGCAGGTCGATGAAATAAGTCGGTTGGATCAGGAAATGAACAAGATAAATGATGCGATTACTTCTAACTCCACGGCTTCGCAAGAGGTCGCGGCGCGTTCTGAGGAGCTCGCAGGCCAAGCTGAAATGCTTCGTGGCATGGCGAGTGCGTTCAAGCTACGTGTTCAACAGTATGAATAGATGCATCATAGCTTCGGATTCGTTTAAGGGGTCACTGACCTCGTCTCAGATTTGCGAGATAGCCGAAAACTGTATACATAGAGTGTTCCCGGATTGTGATATTGTATCGATACCGATAGCCGATGGCGGTGAAGGGACTGCTGAATGCTTCTTTCGTGCGATCGGGGGCGAGTGGATTACCGCGGAAACAGCAGGACCGTATATGGAACCCATGAAAGCACGATACCTTAGAAATGGTGAGCTTGCCGTATTCGAAATGGCTACGGCGGCCGGTCTACCCCTCGTCGGAACCTCTGCAACAAATGCAAAGAACCCCACGCAGACGACAACCTTCGGCGTGGGGCTTTTAATAAAACATGCTATAGAACATGGTGCAAAACGGATATTGCTAGGGCTCGGCGGTAGCTGCACAAACGACGGTGGTTGCGGTTGCGCAGCCGCTATGGGTGTTATGTTTACAGACGAGAATGCAGAGCCGTTTGTACCCACAGGTGGCACGTTGGATCGCATACGCGGTATCGACCTTTCGGCAGCGATGGTTTTACTTGAAGGAATTGAAATCACAGCCATCTGCGATATTGAGAACCCGTTACATGGTGTGAATGGTGCCGCATATGTGTTCGCGCCTCAGAAGGGCGCAGATGCGAATATGGTCGCCGAACTCGACCTGAAGCTAAAAGCGCTTGAACAGGCAATAGAGCGTTACATAGGTCTCCACAATGTAGCAGATATAAGCGGATCAGGCGCAGCCGGTGGCTTTGGCGCAGGTGTGATAGCTTTTATGAATGGTAGCCTGAAGCCCGGTATCGATGTTGTACTCGATACGGTCGGATTCGATGCTATGCTCGAACATTCTGATGTGGTATTTACAGGCGAAGGCCGACTCGATGCGCAGAGTATGGGCGGCAAGGCCGTTCAAGGTGTCTCACGACGCGCAAGAAAGGCCGGTGTGCCCGTATTCGCGGTTGTTGGCGGCATAGAGGCTAATAATGCGGTGCTTTATGATGCCGGTATCACAGCCGTGTTTTCGATCAACCGCAAGCCCCAGGACCTCGACGAAGCGATCGCAAACGCGGCTGCTTCATATGGTGATACCATAGAAAATATCTGCAGAGTAATTAAATACTCTACTCTCCGAACTCCACTATCGTAACCCCGTTTTCACCCTCGCCAAACGCACCGTAACGATAGCTCTTTACATGCGGATGGCGCTTGCACAGATCTTGTATTGCTGAGCGCAATGCGCCGGTACCTTTGCCGTGTATGATGGTGCAGCGTGACAGATGTGACAGATACGCGTCATCTATATATTTGTCGGCTGCCTCCACACCATCTAAGACTGTATATCCACGTAGATCGATCTCTGTCTTGATGCTTGCGGATTTACTGAGTGTAGGCACGGACCTGAAACTCGCTCCAGATTTAGAGCCCGCTTTGTCGGGCTTTTTTGATGCGTTTTCTTCGAATAGGTCTGCAAGCGGTACCGTTATTTTCATAGCACCGACCTGAACGATTGTATCACCGCTCTTATTTGGTGGTGTGACCACTGTGCCGCTCTGAGACAAGGACTTTACAAAGACGGAATCTCCGGATGCGAGTTCCTTTGATATGGCCTTAAGAGCAAGCTTCTTCTGGCCGATGTCCGAAAGCTCTACATCCAGATCGCTAATACGCTTACGCATCTCGTTTCGTACGCCGTCCATGTCCTTGGTATTCTCGCGCATACTGCGTGTGAATTCCTTTAGCATCCTATCAGCGTCGTCCTTTGCGGCTTGCATCAGGCGGCGAGCCTCTTCCTTGGCCTCTGCTATGAGCTTGTTGCGTGTATCTGCGAGCTTCTGCTTCTGGCCTTCGGCATCGGCTTTGAGCTTTTCGGCCTCTCTGCGGTAGCTCTCCGCACGTTCCTGTTCTATTTCTATACTCTTGCGGCTGATCTCGAGGTCTGTAATGATATCCTCAAAATGTACACTTTCATGACTCAAGACCTGTTTTGCCGCATCGATGATATGATCCTGTAGGCCCAGACGCTTGGATATTGCAAAAGCATTGGATTTTCCTGGTATACCGATTAGGAGGCGGTAGGTCGGAGCGAGTGTTTCTACGTTGAATTCGCAGGAGGCGTTCTCCACGCCTTCCTTTGAAAGCGCGTAGACCTTGAGCTCGCTATAATGTGTTGTTACAGCTGTGCGTATACTGCGGTCAAACAGATAATCCAAGATAGCGACGGCCAACGCCGCACCCTCGGTCGGATCCGTACCTGCTCCGAGTTCGTCTAATAGAACGAGCGAACGGTCGGTTACTTGATCGAGTATAGACACGATATTTTTCATATGAGACGAGAACGTACTCAAGCTCTGCTCAATGCTCTGCTCGTCACCGATGTCTGCGAACACATCATCAAACACCGCGAGCTCCGAACGGTCGAACGCGGGAATATGCAGACCCGCCTGTCCCATCAATGTAAACAAGCCGAGGGTTTTCAATGAGACGGTCTTACCACCTGTGTTCGGACCTGTAATCAACAAAGTGGTAAACTTGTCACCGAGCCATATATCTGTAGGAACGACGGTATCCTTATTCAACAAGGGATGCCGTCCTTTTTTTATGTTTATATAACCGCGTGCATTGAAAACAGGCTCAGATGCCTTCATTGACAGTGACAGCTGTGCTTTTGCGAACACGAAGTCTAGATAAGTAAGAATTTTGAGCGCGATGTTCATATTCTCGGCTTGGCCGGCCACAAGAGCAGATAGACGACGTAGTATCTGCTCGATCTCGTTGCGCTCGTCCGAGTGCAGCTCTTTTATCTTGTTGTTAAGCTGTACAACGCTCATAGGCTCGATGAATACCGTCGCGCCCGTTGAGGATGTGTCGTGTACCATGCCCGGGAAGTTGTTTCGGTATTCGGCTTTGATAGGCACGCAGTAACGCTCGTTTCGTATGGTGATAACATTCTCCTGCAGCATATTCTTGTAGTTCTGGGAATGGATGATGCTGTTTAGATGCTCCTTTATACGATCATTAGATACTCGGATGCTCTTTCTGATGTCGTAGAGCTTGTCGGAGGCATCATCGGCTATCTCATATTGATTGACGATACAGCGGTTTATCTCACGTTCCATCGGTAGGCAACCGCTGTCCGGGCCGCTCACAGTCAAAAGCGCTGCAAATTGCTCGTCGAGTATCGGGTAGGCCTCGCTTTCCTTGTCCTTTGTGCCATATGCATTGACCTTCTTACATACATGGATAAAATCCCCGATATGCATGAGCTCATCTATAGACAGCACGCCTCCCATATCCGCGCGCTGTAAGGTAGCATGTATATCGCTGATACCACCGAGCGGCAGTCCCATACCCTTCTTTACAGATATGCTCACGGCCTCCGAGGTCTCCTGTTGAGCCGTTGCGATCTCTTTAGGCTCTGTAGAGGGCATCAACTCCGTGCATTGCTTCTTACCCATAGTAGAGGCTGCATAATCTGTCAATAATCGGATAATCTTATCATATTCGAGTACATTTAATGATTTTCTGTTCATAAGTAGTAAACTCCCATTATAATTAGAATCCCTCTTGAAATGATTCCAAGTTTAGTATAACATAGAGGGAATATATTGTTAACAAAAACTGAAAAAGGAGCCTTTGAAATATGAATATCTCCGTTTCGGGTTTATATAGTGAAATCATGTCCGACATACAATCACATCTAGGGTACAGTGTTGATATGTCAGCAACGCGTGCCCGTACATCAGCGAGCGTAGCGACTAAGAAAGCGGATATAACGCCGATCGATACCTACGAATCCTCTGCCCAATACGACACGCGCAATCTGCCGACCCTTAAGGGTGTCACAGCACATATCAACTCTACAAAATCCACTGACAACAACACAAGCGGTTCTATTTCTCCTACCAGTAGTTTTTCTTCGATCCTCGAGGGCTTTTTACAAAACAACTATTCCGATACGGAGCTCAGCTCAGCAATTAACTATTCGATACTCTCTGCATCTGAAAAATATGAAATCGACCCTAATCTTATAAAAGCGGTAATACGACAGGAGAGCAATTTCAACCCGACTGCGGTATCACGCTCTGGCGCGATGGGGCTCATGCAACTGATGCCAAAGACCGCCGAGGCACTCGGTGTGACCGATCCGTTTAATGTCTCACAAAACGTTGACGGCGGTTCGCAGTATTTGCGTTATCAATTAAACCGATTTGACGGGAATGAGGAACTCGCACTGGCTGCATATAATGCGGGTCCAAACCGCGTAATCAAGTACGGTGGCATCCCACCGATTGAGGAGACGATGAAATATGTCCCGAAGGTTCTTGAGTATCGCAAGCAGTATATGATGGAGCAATATGCAAATGCAGCAAAACAAAAGACAGAAATTTAACGCGGCGGCTTGCACGGTTCGAAGAACTGTGCTATAATCCGTTCCGCTTAAAAATCCGCACATAGTGTCGGGTCACCCGGTGCTCTCTGAAAAATGGGGGTTAGGCGGCCTATGGCATTATGCGCAAGAATAAACCGGGAGGTGTAACATGGGCGTTATATCCATGAAGCAATTATTGGAGGCGGGTGTCCACTTCGGTCATCAGACGAGGCGTTGGAACCCCAAAATGGCGGAGTATATCTTCGCAGAGAGAAACGGCATCTACATTATCGATCTGCAAAAGACCGTAAAGAAGGTAGATGAGGCTTACCAGGCAGTAGCGAACATCATCGCTGAAGGCGGCGAGATCTTGTTTGTAGGTACAAAGAAGCAGGCCCAGGAATCCGTTAAGGAAGAGGCTGAGCGTTGCGGCATGTATTATGTAAACGAGCGTTGGCTCGGCGGTATGCTGACAAATTTCAAAACCATCCAAACACGTATCAAGCGTCTTAAGGATCTTGAGCGCATGGAGGCAGACGGGACATTTGAACTGCTGCCCAAAAAGGAAGTTGCCGGATTGTTGAACGAGAAGGAGAAGCTCGAGCGTAATATCGGTGGCATAAAGGAAATGAAGGATATCCCTGATGTGATCTTTATCGTGGACCCACGCAAGGAACGCATTGCGATCCTTGAGGCACGTAACTTAGGTATTCCAATCGTGGCTATCGTCGATACGAACTGCGACCCGGACGAGGTAGACTATGTTATTCCGGGAAATGACGATGCTATTCGTGCGGTTAAACTCATTGCAGCAAAGGTAGCCGATGCGGTTATCGAGGCACGTCAAGGCTTGCAGATGGAAACATCCGCTGATAAGTCAGAAGACCAAGCCAATGATGGCGAAGGCTTTGACGGTGTTATGGGTGTAAACGCAGACGAAATGGAAATGGCTGAGACCGTACAATAAGGGGCCATTGATAGATTTAACATAAAGGGAGGAACATATATGGCAGTAACAGCTGCATTGATAAAGGAATTGCGTGAAGTAAGCGGCGCAGGTATGACCGATTGCAAGAACGCTTTGACCGAATCCGACGGCAATATCGAAAGAGCCATTGAGATATTGAGGGAAAAGGGACTTGCTGCAGCCGCAAAGAAGGCCGGGCGTCTCGCATCCGAGGGTCTCGTGCTTGCACATATCACGGACGATAACAAGATCGGTGTGTTGGTTGAGGTTAACAGCGAGACGGACTTCGTTGCAAAGAATGATTTGTTTAAGGAATTCACATTACAGGTAGCCAATCAGGCCGTACAGAGCTCCGCTAACGATATGGACGCATTTATGGCCGAGACATGGAATGCCGATACATCGATCACTGTCAAGGATGCACTTAATCAGAAGATTGCCGTTATCGGCGAAAACCTGAACATCCGTCGATTTGACAAGATTGAGACAGTTGAGAATGGTTGCCTCATTAGTTATATACACGCAGGCGGTAAGGTTGCTGTTTTAATAGAGATGCAGATCGACGGCGCGATCTCGAACGCAGCTGAGCTTACAGAAGCAGGCAAGAATATCTGCATGCAGATAGCGGCTATGAGCCCGAAGTTTGTCGCTCGTGGCGATGTTTCCCAGGACTTTATAGAAAAGGAAAAGGAAATACTGACACTGCAAGCGAACAAAGAGCAGGAGGAATTGGCTCCTGAAAAGAGAAAGCCTGCTAATGTGCTTGAGAAAATCGTTATGGGTAGACTGGATAAGGAGCTCAAGGAGTTCTGCCTCTTGGAGCAGGAATATGTCAAGGACAGCGAGCTTACGGTAAGCAAGTACATTGATGCGGTAAGTAAGGAAGTAGGCTGCGGCCTTAAGTTAACACGCTTCCTGCGTTACGAGACAGGCGAGGGCTTGGAAAAGAAGTCTGAGAACTTTGCTGAGGAAGTCAATAAGGCAATGGGCAATTAACAAGTCATGAAGCAATAAAACATATAGACCACGGATTTTCACGGATTCATACGGGTTTACACGGATGTCTGCGTGAATCCGTGGTTATGTTTTGCGGCTTGCCGCACGGAGGTTTCAATGAACTCAATTATAAAAGAATTAATTGATATAGAAGAAATTGCCGGTGAGATGATGTTGCCGGTAAACGAACAGAAACAGGATCTGAAGCATCGTATTGATGAGCAAACACAGATACTTAAACAGAGATATGAACAACAAGCGGAATATGAAATAACTAAATACGAAAACGAGTCCCAGACTTATATAAATGAAAAGCTCACGCAAATAAAAAAACAGCGCAAGGCCGATGCGGATGCGCTGAAGAAAAGGTTCTATGAGAACAAGGATAAGTGGGTAAAAGAAATCGTTGACGAAGTGATAAAACAATATGGACTATAACGGCATCAACGCAAAACTAAAGGCCATGAAGGGCAAGCTCGTGACGCGCGCTGAGTATGAGGGTCTTATAAAGACTGGCTCGGTCGGCGAATACACGAAGCGTATAAGTCGACATCAGGTATATGCAAAGGTTATAAACAATGCTGACAGCGATACCCTGAGCCGCCATGTTATAGAGCAAAAGCTCACGCTGACGCTCTATGATGATTTTATGCGCATTTATGGATTCATTGGTGACACGAGGATCCGGCAGTATCTGGATGCGTTTTTTTTGACCTACGAATTTAATATAATCAAGCAGTGTATTTGTATGTTGTATGATAAACGTGAGTTTACCTATTCGCTTGATGAGCTGAAGATAATTTTCGGGCATTTTCTAAAAATTGACCCATCGGTGTTATTGAAATCCAGAACCCTGCCAGAGTTTATTGCGAGTCTAAAGGACACGCCGATTTATGCAGTATTGAGTTCCACAAAGGATACGGAATCCGTGTTCGAGATGGAGATGCAGCTGGATCTGTTTTATTACATGAACCTCTGGAAGATCCAAAAGCGTTATCTCGATAAAAAGAACTACAAGCTCATGACGAACATAAAAGGCACGGAAATAGATCTACGGAATATCGTGTGGATATACAGGCTCAAGAAGTATTACGATATCCCTGCGGAAAAGATCGTAGCGTTCTTGATACCCATCACATATAGGCTAAGCTCAGACGAACTCATGACGATGACTCAGACAAAGAGCGTCGACGAACTCATGGAGCGCGTGGCCAAGACTAAATACGCTAAACTGTTCGAATCCTTTGACCATATCGAGGATGTATTGGTAACACACATGAGGAAGCTGTATAAGAAGTATACGCTCACAAACCCGCATTCCGTTGTACCTATCGCCGGATATATCTACGAAAAGGAAAACGAGATACGCAATTTGGTTACGATACTCGAGAGCGAACGATACGGGTTAGGCGCAAGTGAGATAATGGAAATTATCAGTTAAAGGGTTAGGTGTGTCTGTTGGTAGAGACAATGAGATATGTAAACATCGTCGGTGCTATAGGTGAGCTGGACCGTGTTATTGAGCAGTATATTTCTAAATATGATATACAGCTTGAGTATGCGCATAAGGAACTCAACGACGAGGGATTATATATGTTCGCGGGGCAAAATCCGTATGCACAGATCATGCAAAAATGCGAACGGTTTAAGAAGCTGTTTCCGTTTTTAGACAGTGAGGCTGCCGCGAATACAAATGAAATGACCGGTGAGCGTGCGGTTAAAATCATCGATGTGGCTTATCAGATGTACGAACGCAGGGAGGTCTCGATCAAGGAGATAGAGACCGAGCGGGAAGCATATTCTGTTTACTTGCAAAAGCTTGAGTTGTTTGAGTCTCTTGAATTTGATATCAAACACCTATTGTCGCTCGAGTTCATTTCATATAGCTTCGGCCGAATGCCGATCAGCAATTTTAAGCAATTTGAGACTTTTTTATATCACGATCCTGAGATTTTATATGTAGAGTCCAAACGCGATAACGAATATATCTACGGCGTTTACTTTACGCCTGAGGTCTATCGTGAAAAAGCGGATTCCATATTTTCTTCGCTGCATTTTGAACGTATCGATCTGAATGTGAACGCCATCGGTTGGCAAAAGGACAGCGCGCCCTCTGATCTGGTAAACGCTGTCAAGGAACATCTGGCCAAGCTTGATACCTCAATCAAAAACATCACAGTCGATATCCGAAAAACGATCGAGGACCGCAAGGATGATTTTCTTTGCGCGTTTAATGTTGTAAAGGATTTATACTTTGTCTTCGAGACAAAGAAGTATGCGGTCAAGACCAAGAACAATTTCTTTATCTTTGTCGGTTGGATGGCGGAACGTGATGCGCTTTCATTGCAGGCGCAGCTCGAACGCGACGACCTTGTTATGCTGAACCTTAAAAGCGGTGAGGTCACAGGTGTCTCCACGCCCCCGACTAAACTGAGAAACCCATCTTTCTTTAATTTCTTTTCGTTCTTTGTGGATATGTATGGGTTGCCGTCCTATGATGAGATCGATCCGACACCGATTATTGCTATTACCTATACATTACTGTTCGGCTTGATGTTTGGCGATGTAGGGCAGGGTGCAGTTATCGCGCTCGTTGGATTTTTGCTTTACAAGCTAAAGGGCATGAAGCTCGGTGGCATTATGTCTGTGATTGGTATCTCAAGTGTGATCTTCGGATTCTTGTATGGTTCAATCTTCGGGCTTGAGGAATTGATACCAACCTTCTGGCGAAAACCTGCGCATGATATCAATTCGACATTGATATTTGCGGTTGGTGTCGGTATGGTTCTGATCCTTTCGTCTATGCTCTTACATTGCCTGAACGCAATAAAGCAAAAGAAATGGGCCGATTTGATCTTTGATCAGAATGGGATTGCAGGTATGGTGTTCTACGGTGCGGTTATATATATCGCATATGATGTGTTCTTGCGTCAAAGCGCTTTGAGTGTAGGTATCTTAGCCGCTATCATAGGATTACCGCTATTATTGATTGCGTTTAAGCATCCGATACACAAAATACTCCACGGATTAAAAACGCATAACCGTGAGAGGATAATAGAAAGCGGACCGGTCATGTTTGTGTTTGAAACAGTTATTGAGCTGTTTGAGACACTGCTGACATATTTTACCAATACTATATCGTTTGTTCGTGTGGGTGCGTTTGCATTGAGCCACGCGGGTATGATGGGCGTTGTATTACTTCTTGCTCACACAGCTAACGGTACGGATAATATTTTTGTAATTATATTCGGTAATGTTTTGGTCATGGTCCTCGAAGGCTTAATTGTTGGCATTCAGGTTCTGCGCTTAAATTTCTATGAACTGTTCAGTCGCTTCTATCACGGAGATGGCAGGCGATTCGTTTCATACAGAGCCGAGATAACCTCGCAGTAAGATAATAACATATTCGAATAAATTTATATAAGGAGAGGGATTTATGCAGTATGTAATCTACGCGTTGCTGGCAATGGCTATCGCGGTACCAGCCGTCATCTTTTACACCGGAGCCAAAAACGCACGCCGCTTTAAGCTGTGCTTGGTAGGCAATATCGTGTCGTTCTTTGGTGTGATGTTGTTTGCGGTCGGTTTTATGTTCTCGGGTTACGCATTTGCTGCCGAGGCACAGACAGCCGCAGCGGTTGCAAGTGATTCCGCGAGGGCGATGGGCTTCTTATCGGCCGGGCTTGTTACAGGGCTTGCGACTATTGGCACAGGTATAGCGACAGGACAGGCTGCTTCGGCTGCGCTAGGCGCTTTGAGCGAGAACGAAAGCATCATGGGTAAGGCATTGATATTTGTTTCCATGTGCGAAGGTATCGCTATCTACGGTATCTTGATCTCGTTTAATATCTTAGGACGTATATGAGAATATATCTTATCAGCGATAATATGGATACGGCTACGGG
>CAZUNC010000039.1:0-16248 GCA_964621475.1 uncultured Defluviitaleaceae bacterium
CAAGAAAACGGATACCTCGGGTGAGGTATCCGTTTTCTTGGTGGAACAGTGGTTCGTCAAATGGTTATTGTTATTTTTTCAGTTCTGATATGATCGCTTGAGGATTGATGATTTTACTAAACGGATAATCCTTGCCATTATAGGATATTTCAGTGGTGACACCGGTTGATTTAATGATCTCTACAAACTCCTTCGGAGTAATCTCCGGCTTGACCTGACAGCAAAGTGCGTAAAACCCGGATAGCCAAGCCACAGCCGCGCTAGTGCCGGCATAAGACATCATTTCGTAGCCCGAGGCATCAAAACATGCCGCATATGTTCTGTGACCGGCCGGTGCCCAGATTTTTTTCAAGAACCGTTCAGAATTTTTGAAAAACTCCTTTGATACCTGTTCTATCGGATAATATGAAACAAAACTATCCGGATCACTAAGTACATCTCGATCCATGCCCTCCAACGAAAAGTCATAATATGCACCGGTTGATGCTGTTACTACCAGTAAATTTTCTTCGTCCGCTCTTTTGATTGCGTTATGTAATTCCTGCCAACCCAACGAATGGCCTCCGTACCCTTGTGAAATCGAGATTACCCTTATCTTTTCACTTTTGGGTAGGTATCGATTTATTTCTAATATCCTGTATATGCCATCGGCTATAATCTTTCCATCTAACACAAAGCTATTTCCTGAACTATGTCCATCCTTCATTCCAATAAAATAGAGCTTTGATCCGGGCGCTACACCGGTGTCTTTACCTACCGCAATACTTGCCATGCTCGCGCCGTGCATAGAGGCTCCAACCTCACCATGAATCTTTTCATAAACCATAAGCCTGTCTGCATACTGCTCATGCTCTACAAAGAGGCCTTGGTCGATCATCCCAATCCCAACGCCTGCACCGGTTATGCCCTCGTCATGTAGAGATCGTATGCCTAATCCGGGGTTTTTATTGAGCTCCAGAGCCTCGTCAGGGTCAAAGCCCTCAGGCAGCTTATCCGGCCATATCGTTCGGGTATTAAAGCTCAAACCATTGACATCATCAAATCCACTCAAATCCTCTTTTGATAAATCGGCATGACGAACATCATAGCCACATATTTCCTGTTTTTTTGCAAGTCCACCTAGTTTGACGCTGCTCCAATCATACACCGGTTCTTGCGTTACGATTACTTTTTCACCTTTTTTTAGATTGGACAAATCACCGAGCATTGTCACATATCTCTCTTCATTCGGATATGTGTGATCGCTGTAATCGGGTGCTGTGTAGGCATTAGCAGAGATGTTGTTTGAGAAACAGCTTGATAACATTAAACATATTGCAGGCAATAATAAAGCGATCTTGCTTTTCATGGTAATCCCCCCCCTTTTTATAAATCGTAGTTTAGTAATTAATTTCCATCCTCCATCTTTGAGTAAATTATACTACATATAAAGACTGATTGAATACTATTTCATCATGTAAAAAGCCGGATACGGCTGCTCCAACGCCGAGAAAGGCATAACTGTTGCGGATGCGCAGCTACGCGAGGTGTTGTAACGTGAGTATCATGCTGTATATGAACAGACGAAGATATAAAGTCTAAGCCTTTTTCGAGTACATCAGCGAATTGGCTTAACACCTCCGCAACGATCGTGTTTAACACAATGTTTGGCTCGGCTGTCAAAATGTTGAACTAAGCATGAGGAATTCAAATTTGTTACTTGTAAACGCAAACGGAGAGGCGCGATTGCAGGTGAGGCTTCGTTTGTGCCGAGCCTATAATCATCCACGGCCTCTATGACCTTGGTCAGAAGCAATAAGATCAGCTTGTTATGCTTACCGCTGTATGAGCAGAACGCGGTGGGTATGTAGAGCGTTCCGTTCTTTCGAAATGTTCTTCATAAAGTTAACTTGACATATTCAGTATAATTTTGTAGAATAATCGTTGGTGAACAAAGGCGTTCATCAGATAATGCAGGGGCTGCTATTACTGGTTTCTCCTTTGTTTTATCTGATGAGCGTCTTTTTTATTTCTATTTCATTTCAATGAGCACAAGTGGTTCGGAATATTGTAAGTGATAATAGCGAAAGAATAAATCCGTGAGGAGGCAATATATGTCCGACAGATACGAAAATCCGTTATGCAAACGATATGCAAGCGCCGAAATGCAGTTTATTTTTTCGGATAATAGCAAGTTCACCACATGGCGTAGGCTGTGGGTGGCGTTAGCCGAAAGCCAGCGCGAATTGGGGCTTGAAATCACCGACGAACAGATAGACGAGATGAAGGCTCATATCGATGATATCAATTATGAAATGGCAAACATGAAGGAGCGAGAGGTCAGGCATGATGTTATGGCACATGTGTTGACCTATGGCGAGCAATGTCCAAATGCCAAGCCGATAATACATCTAGGGGCTACCTCGTGTTATGTCGGTGACAACACAGACATCATCCTGATGAGATCAGCTCTTCTATTAGTCAAGAGATTGCTTATAAACACGATCGACAGGTTATGGGCTTTCGCGGATAGATATAAATCCCTCCCCTGCCTCGCGTATACGCATTTCCAAGCTGCGCAGCCCACAACGGTCGGCAAGCGAGCCACACTCTGGCTTCAAGATTTGCTGACGGATCTGGAGCAACTCGATTTTACTCTGAGTACTCTTAGGCTTCTTGGATGTAAGGGTACGACCGGAACGGGCGCAAGCTTCCTTTCATTGTTTAACGGTGACCACGACAAGGTTATATCCCTCGAAAAAAGGATCGCCGAGAAGATGGGCTTTGACAGCGTATATCCCGTTTCTGGTCAAACCTATTCGCGAAAGGTTGACTACTATATCCTGTCCGTACTCTCGGGTATCGCTCAAAGCGCTTATAAGTTTTCAAACGACATGCGGTTACTCTCCCATCTAAAGGAATTTGACGAGCCGTTTGAGGATAAGCAGATAGGCTCCTCCGCTATGGCATATAAACGAAACCCGATGAGAAGTGAGCGTATCGCATCGCTTGCACGCTATGTAACAGTGAACGCGTTGAATCCCGCATTAACCGCATCCGCGCAATGGTTTGAAAGAACACTCGACGACTCGGCAAACAAGCGCATATCGGTCCCTGAGGCCTTTCTTGCGGTGGACGGGATATTGTCGCTGTATATAAACATCATAAGCGGCGTATCGGTATATCCGAAGATAATAGAACGGCATCTTAACGATGAGCTGCCGTTTATGGCAACAGAGAACATCCTGATGTATTGCGTCAAAAACGGCGGGGACAGGCAGGAGCTTCATGAGAGGATACGGATTCACTCTGTAGATGCGGCAAAGGAAATAAAGTTAAACGGCGGCGATAACGATTTGCTGAGCCGCATATTAAACGATGCAGCATTTGGCTTAACCGAGGATGAATTAAAAGGGATCGTATCGGTCAAAAACTTTACAGGCCGAGCCGAAAAACAGACCGAGGAGTTTTTATCCGATGTGAAGTCTGTACTGGAGTTAAACAAGGGGTTATTGGGGCATAGTGTTAGTATCACAGTTTAGGAGGCGTGTTTATGCTTACGGCAATAGTCGGTATCAATTGGGGTGACGAGGGTAAGGGCCGCATGGTTGATTTGCTATCGTCGGATTATGATGTGATCTGCCGATACCAGGGTGGAAATAATGCGGGTCATACTGTAATAAACGAAAAAGGCAAGTTTATATTAAACCTGTTACCGTCCGGCATACTGCGTGACACGACCATCAACGTCATGGGTAACGGCATGGTTATAGATATAGAGCATCTTTGCGGCGAAATAAAATCGCTTAAGGGTCAAGGGGTTAATATTACACCGCAAAATCTGAAGATAAGCGACAAGGCTATCATCTGTATGCCCTATCACAAGATGCAGGACAATCTCGAAGAAGACAGACTGGGTGACAAGAAATACGGTTCAACACGACGCGGTATAGCGCCCGTGTACGCGGACAAGTACATGAAAAAGGGTATCCGCATGGGTGACCTACTCTCGCCGGCTTCCCTTAAGGACAAGCTCGCTGATGTAATCGAATGGAAGAATATAACGTTAAGCGGATACGGGAACAATTCTGAGCTGCCTACACCGGATAATATGATCAGCTGGCTCACTGAGTACGGTAACGAGCTTGCCGCATTTATCACCGATACGACGGAGTATCTGCATGCAGCCATAAATGAAAACAAACGCATCATGTTCGAAGCCCAGCTCGGAGCCTTGAGGGATATAGACTTCGGTATCTATCCGTATACCTCCTCGTCCTCGACCATAGCTGCATATGCGCCTATCGGTGCAGGCATACCGGGTGTTCGCCTCGATAAAACCATCGGTATTATGAAAGCATATTCAAGCTGTGTCGGTGAAGGACCGTTTACTGCCGAGCTCTTTGGTGACGACGGTGCGGCTCTGCGTGAAGCCGGTGCGGAATACGGTGCCGCGACAGGAAGACCACGTAGGGTCGGTGGCTTTGATGTGGTCGCTTCGGTGTACGGGGTAAAGGTGCAGGGAGCGGACGAGCTCGCCCTCACGAAGCTCGATGTGCTTTCATTCCTCGATAAAATCCCCGTTTGTGTCGCATACGACATCGACGGCGAGCGCACCACCGCATTCCCCACCGGTGACAGGCTCACAAGGGCAAAGCCCGTATATGAATACCTTGACGGCTTCAACACCGACATCTCACGTTGCAGGAAACCCGGGGATTTGCCGAAGGCTGCGATGGCATATATCCGATATATCGAGGAGGCTGTGGGCTGCCCGATCAAATATGTGTCGGTTGGCGCACAGAGAGAGGATTACATTGTGATGGGGTGAATTGAGGAGTGGATAACATGACTAACACCGCTAACGAGGTTTTGGAATTCATTAGGGAAAACGATGTAAAGTTTATAAGGCTCGGTTTCTGTGATCCGTTCGGAATACAAAAAAACATCTCTATTATGGCCGATGAGCTTTTGGCCGCTTTTGAAAACGGTATATCCTTTGATGCCTCGGCGATCAAGGGATTTCGTGATGTAACCCGCTCAGATCTTTTGCTGTTCCCTGATCCGTCTACCATCACGGTTTTGCCGTGGAGGCCGGAACCCGGTCGTGTCGCGCGTTTCTACTGCGATATAAAAAACCCCGACAAATCCGCATTTACGCACGACAGCAGATATATCCTAAAGCAGATGATCAAACGCTGTGAGGATATGGGTTATGTATGTAAGATCGGTGCAGAATGCGAATTCTATCTGTTCAACACAGATGAAAACGGCGAGCCTACGTTAAACACGCTGGACTATGGTGGCTATCTCGACATTGCGCCATTGGATAAGGGTGAGAACATCCGACGTGAGATCTGCTTGTGTCTTGACGAGATGGGATTGAAGCCAGAGACCTCACACCACGAGCAGGGCCCCGGTCAGAACGAGATAGATTTTAAGTTCAGCGACGCGCTCACATCCGCCGACAATCTGCTCACATTCAAGTCCGTAGTAAAAGCAATCGTGTCACGTAACGGGCTCTATGCCTCATTTATGCCAAAGCCCTTGCTGTCTCATAGCGGCAGCGGTCTGCATGTAAATATCTCACTGTCAAAAAACGGCTTAAATATCTTCAAGAACAAGGACGGCGAGCATTCGAGTGTTGCCGAGAGCTTTATCGCGGGTATCTTACAAAAAGCACCGGAGATCACGTTATTTTTAAATCCGATCGCCAACTCCTACGAGCGTCTCGGCAGACTTGAAGCCCCCAAATTTGTTTCATGGTCGCACCAAAACCGCTCGCAGCTAATCCGGATACCCTCGGCTATCGGTGAGCGAGTACGTATGGAGCTGCGCTCACCGGATCCGTCTGTCAACCCATATCTTGCGTTTGCGCTGATCCTTGGTGCGGGACTTGAGGGTATAGCAAACGATCTGCCCCTACCCCAAGCTGTAGACGCAGATCTATATAACGCCGACGAGGCTTTGACCAAGGGGCTTGCGTTACTACCCGACAGCCTCGATGCTGCTATCAAGCTCGCAGAGGGCTCCGAGCTTGTAAAGAACGTAATCGGTATCGAGATGTTAAATAAGTATCTCGCATTCAAAAAAGAAGAAGCGGCGATCTGGAATGAGGCCGAGGACAAGCGGAGTTTCTGCGAGGAGAGTTATTTTAGATTTATCTGATCTTTAAACGAAATGCCTTGAAAGGTGGTGGTTTATTACGGAAACGGCTTTGATTGTTTCATTTACGGAACACAGTCTTGCCTATTTCACAGAGATATTACATGCCTTCTCCGTAAGCAGAATTGCCACTGTTTCATCATGCTCCGATGCACGTCGTTTGCTTGTTTCACAGGATTTTGACCTCGTTATCATCAACGCCCCGCTCCGCGACGAATCGGGTGAGGGTCTATCACAGCATATCGCCGAAAAGGCCATCAGCCAGGTGATCCTCTTAGTAAAAAGCGAGCATTACGACGATGTATCCGATGTCGTTGAGGACTACGGGGTAATAACCATCGCAAAGCCTATAAACAAAAATCTTCTCTGGTCGGCGTTAAAGCTTGCCAAGGCATCGCAGCGCAAACTGAAAACAATGAAGGCGGAAAACACAAAGCTCATACAAAAAATCGAGGATATACGTGCAGTCGACCGCGCTAAATGCATCCTGATATCATATTTTAATATGAGCGAGAGTGAGGCACACAAATATATAGAACGGCAGGCTATGGATACACGAACCACTAAAAGAGCGGTCGCGGAAGGGATTTTAAAGACCTATGAAACATAAAACGGGAGGAACATTAATGTCTAGAGCAGCGTACTTGATACTTGAGAACGGTATGGTTTTTGAGGGTAAGGCCTTTGGCGCGGTCGGTGAGGTTACAGGGGAGCTTGTATTTGCAACCGGTATGACCGGATATCTGGAAACCCTGACAGATCCAAGCTATTACGGTCAGATTGTCCTTCAAACCTTCCCGCTCATCGGCAATTACGGCATTATTCCTTCCGACTTCGAAGGGAATACATGCCTTAGTGCCTATATTGTTAAGTATCCGTGTCAAGACCCCTCCAATTTCCGTAGTGAGGGTTCTCTTGACACTTTTTTACGGCAAAAAAACGTAATCGGCCTCTATGACATCGACACAAGGGCCGTCACAAAGATCATCCGTGAGAACGGGGTCATGAACGGGAGGATCACATATAAGCATCCCTCAGACACTGACATTTCGCAAATAAAGGACTACAAAATAAAAAACGCCGTTGAGGGCGTTTCGGTAAAGGAAATAGATATATATAAAACAGCGCATGCGAAATACAATGTGGCGCTTTTGGACTTTGGTTATAAGCAGAACATATTACGCGAGCTTATTAATCGGGGCTGCAATGTATGGGTATTACCGCATAATAGCACACTATCTGATGTACGCGCGATCCATCCGGACGGTATCATGCTCTCAAACGGCCCCGGCGACCCAGCAGATAATCCGGTGATAATAGAAAATCTCAGGCAGATGATGAGCTCCGTGATACCCATATTCGGCATCTGCCTCGGGCATCAGCTACTGGCACTGTCGGCCGGATTTAAGACACACAAGCTTAAATATGGGCACCGCGGGGCTAACCAACCCGTACGTGATCTGACGAGTGGCAGGGTGTATATAACAAGTCAAAATCACGGTTACGCCGTTACCGGAAACAGTATAGACAAAGCTGTCGCCGAAGAATGGTTTGTGAATGTAAACGACAACACCTGCGAGGGTATCATATACAAAAACGCACCGATCTTTTCCGTGCAGTTCCACCCGGAGGCTTGCGCGGGGCCACTCGATACCGCTTTTCTGTTTGATATGTTTATAAGCAATATGAAAGGAGGCAAGTAATATGCCGTTAGATAAGAGTATAAAAAGGGTATTGGTTATCGGGTCGGGGCCTATCGTCATAGGACAGGCAGCCGAGTTTGACTATGCCGGTACACAGGCATGCCGTGTGCTGCGTGACGACGGCATTGAGATCGTGCTGGTCAATTCCAATCCCGCAACCATAATGACCGATAAAAACATAGCGGACAAGATATACATAGAGCCGCTCACATTGACAACGATCAAGCGGATTATAGAAAAGGAGCGCCCCGACAGTATCCTTTCGGGGCTCGGTGGGCAAACGGGTCTTACGCTCTGTATGCAGCTCGCAAAGGATGGCTTCCTCGATAGGATGAATATACGACTGCTCGGCAGCTCGCCCGAGGCCATTGATAAAGCCGAGGACAGACAACTCTTTAAGGACACAATGCAAGCTATCGGCCAACCCGTCATACCATCGGTTATCGCGACGGATGTAGACACGGCGATCCGGTTTGCCGATGAGATCGGTTATCCTGTCATTATACGACCCGCGTTTACGCTCGGTGGCAGCGGCGGTGGTATTGCGCACGACGAAGCGGAACTAAGAGACATATCGCAAAACGGTCTATCCCTCTCCCCTATTCATCAGATACTCGTGGAGAAATCCATAGCAGGCTGGAAGGAGATCGAGTTCGAGGTCATGCGTGACAGAGCCGGAAACGCGATCACCGTATGCTCTATGGAAAATTTCGACCCTGTGGGTGTGCATACAGGCGACAGCATCGTCATCGCCCCGGCTGTAACCCTTGCTGACAAGGAGTATCAGATGTTACGGTCCGCAGCCCTTAACATCATTACGGCTCTCGGTGTCGAGGGCGGTTGCAACTGTCAGTTCGCGTTAAATCCACATAGCTTTGAATACGCGGTTATAGAGGTAAACCCGAGGGTATCGCGTTCCTCCGCACTCGCGTCAAAGGCCACCGGATACCCCATCGCAAAGACAGCCACAAAAATCGCAATCGGCTACACCTTAGACGAGATAATAAACGATGTAACAGGCACAACCTTTGCCGCGTTTGAGCCGACCCTTGACTATGTCGCGGTAAAATTTCCGAAGTGGCCGTTTGACAAGTTTATATATGCAAAGAAGGACTTAGGCACACAGATGAAGGCCACCGGAGAGGTTATGGCTATCGCCGATACGTTTGAGCTGGCACTTTTAAAGGCTGTAAGGGGTGCGGAGATAGGATTGACCGGCCTCGACTTACCTCGTCTTAAAAAGAAAACGGACGCGGAGATAAAGGAGCTATTAAATACCGTAACGGATCAACGCCTGTTCTTGGTTTACGAGGCGATCGTTCGCGGCATAAGCATCGATGAAATACATTTGATAACGAGGATTGACCGTTGGTTTTTATATGGCCTTAAAAACATTGCCGATAACAACCTGCCCGATCAAACCCTTTCATACAAGATGGTTGACACCTGCGGCGGTGAGTTTGAAGCACGTACTCCATACTTTTACTCCATTTGTAACAGCGAGGAAAACGAAGCGCTGCCGTTTATAGAGCGCAGCACAAAAGATCGCATCGTGGTTTTAGGCAGCGGGCCGATACGCATAGGTCAAGGCATTGAATTTGATTACGCTTGTGTGCATTGCGTTTGGTCGTTAAAGAAATTGGGTTACGAGGTCATCGTCATAAACAATAACCCCGAGACGGTATCCACCGATTTTGATACGGCAGACAGGCTCTACTTCGAACCGCTCTGCATTGATGACGTGATGGGCGTAATAGAAATAGAAAAGCCGGTCGGTGTGATAGTGGCCTTTGGCGGCGGCACGGCTATAAAGCTCACACAGAAGTTATCTGAACGCGGCGTAAACATCATCGGTACCTCCGCTGACAGCATCGATGTATGCGAGGACAGAAAACGCTTCGACGATCTACTTGAACGGCTTGATATTAAACGCCCGAAGGGATATGGGGTTATGACGGAGCAGGAGGCGCTTGATGTAGCCGATACGCTTGGTTATCCGGTCTTGTTGCGTCCGTCCTATGTTTTGGGCGGTCAGAATATGATCATCGCGTTTTCTGCGGACGACATAAAAGAGTATATGGAAATAATCTTACGCCAGAAGCAGGATAACCCTGTGTTGATAGACAAGTATCTATCCGGACGCGAGATAGAGGTGGACGCGATCTGTGACGGCAATCCGGCCATAGGTGGCGGTGGCAATCTACTGATACCGGGTATCATGGAGCATATAGAGCGTACGGGTATACACTCAGGCGACAGCATAGCCGTATATCCGGCCACGCATATCGATGACGAGTTGCAAGCGAGGATATTTGATGTCACCAAAAAACTCTGCATGGCCTTGGATGTCAGAGGACTTGTAAACATACAATACGTGCTGTTTGAGGGTGAGATATATGTAATAGAGGTAAACCCACGCGCTTCACGTACCGTACCGTTTATTAGTAAGGTTACAGGCGTACCCATGTGCGAGCTTGCCACGCGGCTAAACTTAGGCGAGAGGCTCTCGGATCTGGGGTATACATCGGGTGTTGCGAAAATACCCCCATATGTCGCGGTTAAGGTACCTGTGTTTTCGTTTGAGAAGCTAACCGATTTGGATACGCATCTGGGTCCCGAGATGAAATCCACCGGCGAGGTCCTGGGGCTCGGTAAAAATATCGAGGAAGCGCTATACAAAGGGCTTGTGGCTGCCGGTTATAAGATGACGCCGAGTGGTTCGGGCAAAAACGGTGTATTCTTTACCGTGCGTGAGAGCGACAAGGCTGAGATATGTGATATTGCAAAGAAGTTTTGCGGGCTCGGATTTGATATCTATGCTACGCGTGGAACCGCGAGGGTATTGGAGCAGAACGGCTTGACAGTAAACACCGTAAATAAGATACATCAAAACCCCGAGAACAATACGGTGACGCTACTGGAAAGCGGTAAGATCAGCTACATCATATCCACATCTGCAAAGGGCCGAAACCCCGCCACCGACGATGTAAAGATACGCCGAAAGGCATGTACCTTAGGCATACCATGCCTGACCTCGATAGACACCGCAAATGCGCTCGCCGACAGCTTATTATCCGGTTACAGCGAGATCAACACAGAGCTCATAGACATAAACGATTTGAGAAGTGAACGTATGAAGCTTAAGTTTACAAAGATGCAGGGCTGCGGCAATGACTATATCTATATCAATTGCCTTGATAACGTTGCCACGGGTGGTATAGACATAAATTCACCCGAGTCCCTATCGGTGCTGCTGTCCGACAGGCATTTCGGCATCGGCGGTGACGGCATTGTGCTGATATTACCCTCCGAGATCGCAGACGCGCGTATGAGGATGTTTAACCTCGATGGCAGCGAGGGCAAAATGTGCGGAAACGCTATCCGTTGCATAGCAAAGTATCTCTACGACAATGCATTAGTCCGCAAGCAGCAGATGACGATAGAAACCCTATCGGGTATCAAGGAGCTATACCTGACGACACAAAACGGCTATGTTTCATCCGTAAAGGTCCATATGGGTAAGGCTGAGTTCGACCCAAAGAGTATACCCGTATTGTTACCGGGCGACAGAATTGTAAACCAACCGATCAGCATCGACGGTAAGACATATGCTGTTACATGCGTATCGATGGGTAATCCGCATGCGGTTGTATTCTGTGACGACAACCTCGATTTGGATAGGTTGAACCTCGAACACATAGGTCCGCTTTTTGAAAACAATCCCTTGTTCCCCGAACGGGTTAATACCGAGTTTGTAAAGGTTGTGTCCGGAAACAGTTTAAAGATGCGTGTATGGGAACGTGGAAGCGGCGAGACACTCGCCTGCGGTACCGGAGCATGCGCGTCCGCGGTCGCGGCCGTACTGAACGGTTATTGCGATAAGGATGCCGACATCAAGGTCGCATTAATGGGCGGCGAGCTCGTCATTCGTTACACAGACGAGGCGGTATATATGACCGGTGAATGCAAAAAGGTATTTGACGGAGAGGTGGAAATATGAGACAGCTTGTTTTGGTGCTCGACTTCGGCGGGCAATACAAGGAGCTAATCGCGAGGACGGTTAGAGGTTTAAATGTTTATTCTGAGATAAAGGCCGGCACACTGTCGGCGTCAGAGATAAAACGATTGGCCCCGATAGGTATTATCCTCACAGGCGGACCCAACAGCGTTTATCAGGAGGGCTCGCCAAAATGCGATCCCGATATATTTAAGCTCGGCATCCCTGTATTGGGGATCTGCTACGGTATGCAAATGATGTGCTACATGCTGGGCGGTAGGGTTGCAAGATGTAAAGTCAGCGAATACGGCAAAATTAAAACAAGCTTTGACAGCCATTCGGAACTGTTCCGTGATATAAAACAAACAGCGTCCGTGCTCATGAGCCATACGGACGCCGTAACGCATTTGCCGCCCAGGTTTACCGGCACGGCCATAACTGACAATTGTCAATACGCCGCATTTGAAAATGCAAGTAGGAAGTTGTACGGGGTGCAGTTTCATCCTGAGGTGGAGCATACGGATAACGGGAAGCTGATCATCAGAAACTTCCTATATCAAATTTGTGGTGCCCAAGGGGATTACAAGCTCGATGATTATCTGGATACACAGATCAACCTCATAAGGTCCAAGGTCGGAAAAGAAAAGGTCCTTCTGGGTTTGTCCGGTGGTGTCGACAGCTCGGTCTGTGCCGCGCTGTTGTCAAAGGCGATACCGGGCCAGCTCACATGTATATTTGTGGACCATGGGTTTATGCGCTTAAACGAGGGTGACCAGATCGAAAAGGCGTTTGCGGGTAAGAAATTGAATTTCATCAGGGTAAACGCACAGGAAAGGTTTTTGTCAAAGATAAAGGGTATAACAGATCCCGAGCAGAAGCGAAAGATCATAGGAACCGAGTTTGCGAGGGTCTTTGAAGATGAAGCCGCAAAGGCCCGCAACACCCTCGGAAACGGCGCGATAAAGTATCTGGCTCAGGGAACGATCTACCCGGACGTAATAGAATCGGGTGGCGAATTGGGCGCAGTAATAAAAAGCCACCATAATGTAGGTGGCTTGCCTGACAATCTTACGTTTTCTGAGGTAATTGAGCCGTTATCGGGCTTATTTAAAGATGAGGTACGCGTCTTGGGCAAAAAGCTCGGCCTACCAAAAGCGCTCGTGGAACGCCAACCGTTCCCCGGTCCGGGTCTTGCCATTCGTATCATGGGCGAGGTAACGGAACACAAGCTCGATATATTGCGGCATGCCGATCACATCCTCTGCGATGAGATAAAACGATGCAAGAACAAGCCGCAGCAATACTTTGCCGTATTCACCGACGTGCGCTCAGTCGGCGTGAAGGGCGACAGCCGCACCTATGACTACGTAATCGCCATCAGGGCCGTAACCACCAGCGATTTTATGACCTGCGACTATGCCACTTTGCACCACAAGCTACTGTCACGCATCTCCTCCCGCATAACAAACGAGGTAAAAGAAATAAGCCGCGTGGTATATGATATAACTTCAAAACCACCGGCGACGGTGGAGTGGGAATAGTTTACGGAGAGCCAAAAAGCCTGTATTCATGCGCTTTTTGGCTCTTTCTCTTTGAAAAATTGCATTTCCATTGCATTTTTCTTTTTGTCTCCTGATTCAGTATGAAACCGTGAACTGGTTCTTTGGTAGGTCAGCTTTGTTCTCTGTCGATGTTTGATACTGGAGAACGCCTTTTAATTTGTGAGCGACATCGAAATTGCTGTTGGGATAAAGGTGTCCATACCTCCCAAGGGTGGTCTCAATGTCCTCATGCCCTAAACGTTCCTTTATGATCAGAGGATTCTCTCCCATGCTGATGAGCAGTGAGGCATGAGAATGTCTCAGGGCATGAATCCGTATCCGATGTACTCCTGCCAAACCGGAATATCTTGTTATTGCATGTGACAACGTGTGCTTCTGTGTGGGGTGTCCGTTGTAGCTCATCACAAAACCCGTTTTCACGACTGACTCTTGAATCTCTTTCCAGTCCCTCAGAAGAGCAAGCGTATCGGAATCAATAACAATATGACGTTCGCTTGCCTTGGTTTTGGTTTCCACAAACCGATAGTTTTCAAGATTCTTGTAGTAGAGGTTCTTATCTACTTTCAGAATGCCTGATTCAAAATCAATATCGCTCCACTGGATTGCTGTTGCTTCGCTGCAGCATAAATCGACACCGTTCGACAAAAAACAACTTTGCGATGAATTGTTCGATGATATTATCTATTTATTATTTACGAAACACGCAATATAATGGAACTAAACTGCTGTAAATGACGACAGGATTTCTTAAAAGCAGTACCAGTATGCACATAGTTTATAGGGGGTAATAGTTGTAGTGGATAATGCCATACTTATTATAAAGGGTTATGTGAATATATATGGCAATAAAAAAGTAAAATATTTATGAGGTGATGCTTTTGATTGGCGAACGATTGTTAAGAATGCGAAAAAAGTGCAATAAGAATAAAGACGAATTGCAGAGATTTTCTCTTTATCCAAATACAGCATATCCCTACATGAGAACAACAAAAGTGTTTTATCCAAAGAAACACTGAATAAAGTATCTAAGATCTTTGATATTTACATAGATTATCTATTGGCATAATTGACGAACCCATACTCATATAGGCGTGATGCGGAGACGATAATTCGCATACAGATTGTACTTCCAGAGAATGTCAAAGAAGTGGTGGACAATTTCGTGTATTATATGCACTAATGGTACTCATAATCTAATATATAAATAGTGTATATGATAGACCCAATGAGGCTTCGTTAACTGACGGAATCAGGTTTGGTCTATTTTTGAGTAGAATTGTTAAATAGAGTTAAACCAAATTTAATTATTTGTAATATTGTGCAATTACTGGTTGACTTTTTAGTAAATATGTGGCAGATTTTTTGATATATACATGGTATACTTAAATAAATGATATAAGTATTACTCAAAATTAATTTTTAAGGAGTTAAATGCAATGACAAATTGCTTCTATTGTGGAAATCAAATTACTGATGATAATATAAGTGAAGAGCATATCATTCAAAACGCTCTTGGTGGGTTTTTGAAATCGAAATCTGTCTGTTGTAAAAAATGCAACAAATTACTTCAAGAAAACGTGGATGATACATTTATTGAGCAATTTAATCCGCTGTTATCGCAAATGAATAATTTGAACCGTGACCGTGAAACAAACATTCCATCATATAATGTTTTATTTGAAGCAAATGGTGAAGTTTTTGCTGGAAGAGCAAAAGGAGCGAAAGTAACACATTCAAAAGAGTATTCAAGTAAATATAAATGCAAAGTGCCTAAAAATAATGATTTCACCATTTTATCAATTGATATTAAATTAGAGAATAAATCCTTTAAAAATGGTATAACTAAAATTGCAACAAACTTTGCAGCATATAATGGCATCAACAGAGAGCAAATAGATTGTTTTTGCACAGATAACAATAAAATAGAATTTTATCCCAAACTGATACCATTTTTTCCACTAAATGCTTTTGACGAATACATTGAACTTGAGGCTTATAGAATTTCGCTCTATCATTGCTTGATTCTTTTTAGTCATCATAATCATCTGTTTTGCTATGTTGACTTGTTTAACACTTACCAATACTATGTTGTACTGAGTGAGCATTATTCAGGTGAAGAAATATATAAACCATACTTTCAAGTTATAGAAAAAATGGATAGAAGTTCTCCATTTGATGATGGCGATTTTATAGATGGCAATTTGAATTTGTCTCCGAAAGACATTCTTATTTATTCAATGCAATATGGGGTACACTTTGATTCCGAAAATCCTGATAAATTTGTTGAAGAAATTAATGAAAAAATTCGATTAGTAACAAATAAACAAAATTTATCAAAATTTATTTCTGGTAGAATAGGTCATGACTATGTGAAGTTTGAGCTGCAACAATTATTTAAAGATGGAAAACCCAACCCATCAGCATACCGATTTTATTTTGAGATAATTGAAGGGACAGACGACGAAACCAGATTAAGGGATGCTGTGTATAAAAAATATACCATTAATAGCGATAATAGATATTATTTATATCCACTAAAATTGTGCGATATTTTGGGTCAACTCCGAGGAGAATTGAAAGAGTATTTTTACAAAAAAACTCACAATCTTTACAATTATATTAGTCAGATTACAGATAATGTTCATTCTGTCAATTTTATAAATACTGAATTGCACTAATAATCAAAAAAACAGTCAATATTCTTGTTTGAGCGATTGGCTGTGTTTTATATTCACAGGATTCTCAAAAAATTAACAGAAAATTTTTAGCGTGTGCTTGACTTACCCGTCGCCAATCCGCATCCCTGTCATAAACAAAAACATCAGAGAGATGAAAATAAAGT
>CAZUNC010000040.1:0-16173 GCA_964621475.1 uncultured Defluviitaleaceae bacterium
CCGATCTCGCGGCATCGATCTTTCAGGCGATCGTGAGCCAGACCATCAGCGGTCTCGCGTGCGGTAAACCCATCAGGGGTAATGTGGCGTTCTTGGGTGGGCCGTTATATTTCCTGTCGGAGTTACGAAAGCGTTTTATAGAGGTGCTCGCGCTCACGGACGAGCAGGCGATTGTACCGGAGAACTCGCATTTGTTCGCGGCTATCGGAGCGGCGCTTGCGTGCCGCGAGACGGATGATGAACAGGAGGTTATGGGCTTTGACGAGATGATCGAGAACCTCAGTAAGGACATGCAGATAAAGTTTGAGATCAATCGCCTGTCGCCTCTTTTTAGAAACGAAGATGAATATAAGGCATTCAGTGAGCGTCATAAAAAGCACAAGGTAAAAAAACAAGAGATTTCAACATATAAGGGTGCTGCGTTCTTGGGCATAGATGCGGGCAGCACGACCACAAAGGCTGCTTTGATCGGCGACGAGGGGCAGGTTTTATTTACATTCTACGAGAACAACAGGGGCAATCCGCTCATGATGATCTCGGCGGCGCTTACGGAGCTGTACGGTGTATTGCCAAAAGACGCATACATCGCGGGCTCATGTGTCACAGGTTACGGTGAGGGTCTTGCACAGGCCGCGTTCTTGGTCGACCACGGTGAGATAGAGACCGTCGCACATTTTGAGGCTGCGAAGTTCTTTAATCCGGGCGTGGATTTTATACTCGACATCGGCGGACAGGACATGAAATGTCTGCGCATCAAAAACGGCGTGATCGAATCGGTACTATTAAACGAGGCGTGCTCGGCGGGTTGCGGCTCGTTCATCGAGACCTTCGCGACCTCACTGGACATGCCCGTGCCTGAATTTGCAAAGATAGCATTATTTGCAAAGAACCCAATCGATTTGGGTTCGCGCTGCACGGTGTTTATGAACTCGCGCGTCAAGCAGGCACAGAAGGAGGGCGCGGATGTCTCGGACATCTCCGCGGGTCTTGCGTACTCGGTTATAAAGAACGCACTGCTGAAGGTCATAAAGATCACGGATCCGTCACAGATAGGCAATCAGGTTGTCGTGCAGGGCGGTACGTTCTACAACGAGGCCGTGCTCCGAAGCTTTGAATTGATAAGCGGCAAGGAGGCGATCCGGCCCGACATATCTGGGATCATGGGCGCGTTCGGAGCGGCGCTGATTGCGAAACAGCGTCATGGAGTTAAATCGACATTGCTTTCGCTTGAGCGTATACAGTCCTTAAATATCGCGTCGCGTATGACACGCTGCTCGGGATGTACAAACAACTGCTTGCTGACCGTGAATAACTTTACGGACGGCGAAGAGAAGCGCAGCTTTATATCGGGTAACCGCTGTGAAAAGATGGTCGGCAACACACGTAAGAAGGATAGCGTGTTAAAGGACGTTCCGAATCTGTTTGAATATAAATATAAGAGAACATTCGGTTACAAGTCGTTGGATGCGAGTAAGGCGAGACGTGGCACGGTGGGCATACCGCGCGTGTTGAATATGTATGAAAACTACCCGTTTTGGCACACGTTCTTTACGGTGCTCGGGTATAGGGTAGAGTTATCGGCGGAGTCGTCGCGATCGGTTTATGAAAAGGGTATCGAGTCGATACCGAGCGAATCGGTCTGTTATCCGGCTAAGCTTACACATGGGCATATCATGGACCTCGTACAGAGGGGCATAAAGTACATATTCTATCCGGGTGTAGTCTATGAGCGTAAGGAGTTCGCACACGCGGAGAACCATTATAACTGCCCGATCGTGACCTCGTATCCGGAAAACATCAAGAATAACGTCGAGCAATTGAGCGAAAACGGTATACGCTTCCACAATCCGTTCTTTAACTTAAACAATAACAAGGCCATGTTAAAAAGGCTCTGCGAGGAGTTCCCGCAGATATCCAAGGAGGAAATCAAGGCCGCGTATGACAAAGCCGAGATAGAGCATATGCGCTTCAAGGTCGATATCGCAAAGAGTGGCGAGCGTGCGCTCGAGTACATAAAAAAACACAACATAAAAGGCATTGTGCTTGCTGGTAGGCCGTATCATATAGATCCCGAGGTACACCATGGCATCCCCGAGATGATCACGGGTTATGGTGTAGCGGTACTCACCGAGGATAGCATACAGCATTTAGCGCGGCACCCCGTGCTGTCTAAGGGTACGCGTTCCGCACAAAGGAACGCGATGCTTGGTATCAGGGATCAGTGGGCGTATCATTCGCGGCTGTATGCGGCCGCGCAGGTCGTATGCAAGCACAAGGAACTAAACCTCGTTCAGTTAAATTCGTTCGGTTGTGGGCTCGATGCCGTTACCTCTGACGAGGTACACGATATATTGGACAGAGAGGGCAGGATATATACACTGCTCAAGATCGATGAGGTCAGTAATTTGGGCTCGGCGCGTATACGCATACGCTCGCTGCTCGCAGCGATATCGCAGCGACAGGGCTTGAAGCAGCGTAAACGCCAGCCGGAGACAACGCAGCGTGTCGTGTTCACAAAGGAAATGCGCAAGGAACACACGATCATATGCCCGCAGATGTCACCGATACACTTTGACCTGTTGAAGGTCGCGTTCCGCTCCGAGGGATATAAGCTTGTGATTATGCCCGCGATCGATAGGGATAGCATCGATATGGGCCTTAAATACGTAAACAACGACGCGTGTTATCCGGCGTTGATTGTTGTGGGGCAGGTACTCTGCGCGTTGTTCTCGGGTAAGTATGACTTGAATAATGTCTCGGTAATGATCAGCCAGACCGGCGGCGGCTGCCGCGCGTCGAATTATATCAGCTTTATCCGCCGGGCGTTAAAGAAAGCAGGCATGGAGCATATACCGGTCATATCCATTAGCGCAGGGGGTTATGAAAAGAACCCGGGCTTTAAGCTCACGCCGTCGCTGTTAAACAAGGCTATGCAGGCGCTTGTGTATGGGGACTTGTTTATGCGTATGCTCTATAAGGTGCGGCCATATGAGGTTACAAAGGGCTCCGCGGACGCTCTATATAAAAAATGGAACACGATATGTAAGCACTCTATACCACGCGCGGATTTAGGGCGGTTCAAGCACAATGTATATGGGATGGTCGAGGCGTTTGATCGCTTGCCGATTGAATACATACAAAAGCCCAAGGTCGGCGTGGTAGGCGAGATATTGGTAAAATTCCATCCGACTGCGAACAACGACATCGTGGCTTTGCTTGAGGCTGAGGGCGCGGAGGCCGTCGTACCGGATCTGGTGGATTTCCTGCTGTATTCAGCATATAACCACACGCACATCAACCGCTACCTGGGTGGTAAGTTGGCGGCGAAGCTCGTTGGTAATGCGGTCATTGAGATCATAGAGCTGTACCGCAGACACGCGGTAAAGGCTTTGAGCGAAAGCGAACGCTTCACACCGCCCGTACACATAAAGGAGCTTGGACGTGCAGCAGAGCCAGTGTTGTCACTCTGTAACCATACCGGCGAGGGTTGGTTCTTGACCGCCGAGATGATCGAGCTGTTGCACTCTGGCGTAAACAATATCGTATGTATGCAGCCGTTTGCTTGCCTGCCAAACCACGTGACGGGTAAGGGCATGATAAAGGAGCTCAGAAAGCGTTACCCGCTTTCGAACATCGTCGCGGTAGACTATGACCCGGGTGCGAGCGAGGTTAATCAATTGAACAGGATCAAGCTCATGCTCGCGACAGCGGAGCAGAACCTATATGCGACGGAAAAGCAAGACCTAAAAGCATTCATGACAGCGGACCCACTCGCATAAAATATAACAGGGGGCGTGATCATGGGTTCTGATAATGAAATAAGCTTTCATGAGCTGCGGCAGAAAGAGGTCATAAACATAAAGGACGGCAGCCGTCTCGGTTATGTCTGCGATATCGTATTCAACACGGATTGCGGCAAGATAACGCAGCTGATCGTCCCGGGGCCGTCTAAGCTATTTGGGTTAATGGGTAAGGAACAGGAATACCATATAAGCTGGGATGATGTCGAGCAGATAGGTGACGATGTAATACTCGTGGATATAGACACAAAGAAAGCACTCGTGGACTGCGGGTAGGGAATGAAAACAAATAAAAGTCGGTGCGCATCTGTTTCAGATACGCACCGGCCTTTTTCATTTGTCCGTTACATTTTTGCCTGTTACGTTGGGTCTTTCAAAGTCTATTCGAGTATAGACTTCGGATCGACTAAAACATCATCTTTTGCTACCTTAAAGCTTAAGTGGTTACCGAGCAGTACGCCGTAGATAGACGGATTAGCTACGCCGCCTATTACCTGTCCTGCCTTGACCACTTCACCTTCTTTAACTAACACACCGTCCATAAGCTGACCGTATGTAGTTATCCAACCGTTGCCGTTGTCAATGGATACTACATTACCGTCCTTGCGCGTGTTGTCAACCTTGACGACTACGCCCTCGGCAGTGGCCTTGACGGGTGTGCCGGCGGGTGCCGCGATGCATATCGTATCGTTTGTCCTATATTGGTCGAGGGTCTTGTCATAGATGACCTTGTCCATACTGTAGTCCATAACGATATCGCCTGTTACCGGCCAGCTCATCTTGCTGCCTTCCGCAAAGTAGTCAAACAGCGGTACGTTCACGCCCATCTTCTGCGACTGCTCCGCGCTTGCATCCGCCCCAGGCGCATTTTGCGTCGGCGCCTTTTGTGTCGGTGCGGTTGTGGCCTCGGGTTTTGCCGGGGTGGTCTGCGTTTCCGGTGCTTTCTGCACAGGCGTCGACGGTGTCACCGGTTGAGCAGGTGTGGTTTGTGTGGCGGGTTGGGCTGGCGTCACCGGTGTAGCCGGTTGCGTGGCCTTAGGTATCGTCGTCGCCGGCGTTCCCTGCTGCGTCGGTTTGGTCAGAGCCAAGCTTGCGTCTTCCTGCGTCAAATAGCTCTTGGTCAGATCCGTGTTTGCCTTTGAAAGCTCATCCCTGCCCCTGTCGGTTTCCGTGGCGGTTTTGGTGTCGCTCAGCAGCTTGTAGTTATTATAGGTTACCACTACCGCGAGTACCACCATTACTCCTATTAAGGAGTACAAAGCAATGAAAAATCCCTTTTTCTTCAGCGGATTTTCTTGCCCGTTTTTGTTGTTCATTGAACTTTCACCTCCGACCTTATTATTGCCGGAGGGTTTTGGTATTATTCATTAATTTGTCAAAAATGGAAAAATATATAGAAGTCTATTCCCGTTCATCCTCGACGCGTTTGATATCTGCTCCGAGTGCGTTGAGCTTCTTATCGATATCGCAATAGCCCCTGTCTATATGATAGATATCATTGATCTCGGTCTGACCGCTGGCCGATAACGAAGACAGCAGTAACGCCGCGCCCGCACGCAGATCCGTCGCCTTTACCTGAGCACCCATCAACTGATCCACACCCTCGATGATCGCGCTGCGGCTCTCTATCTTTATGTCCGCGCCCATACGCTTGAGCTCGCCGACGTGCATAAACCGATTTTCGAATACGGTCTCGGTTACAACCGACGAACCCCTCGCGATGGTTAACAGGCTCATAAACTGCGCCTGCATATCGGTCGGAAAGCCCGGATACGGCAGGGTCTTAACGTCCGCTGCGATGATACCCTTGTCCTGATCAAACGATACGCGTATGCCCTTCTGGGTCTCACTGACCTTGATGTTTGTCTCCTTAAGCTTTGCGATAACCGGGCGCAAGTGGTCGGACACCACGTTTGTTAACAGCACGTCACCCTTGGTGATCGCGGCGGCCACCATGAACGTGCCGGCTTCTATGCGATCCGGTATGATCGTGTAGTCCGTGTCGTTCAGATGCTTGACACCGTTGATCTTTATCGTGTCTGTACCGGCTCCTCTAATCTGTGCGCCTGCTGCGTTTAAGAAGTTTGCTAGATCAACGATCTCGGGCTCTACAGCGCAGTTCTCTATTACGGTCACGCCGTCCGCGAGCACTGCGGCCATGATGATATTTTCCGTCGCGCCCACGCTCGGGAAGTCTAAGTATATCTTTGCGGCCTTGAGCTTTTTGGCCTTGGCATAGACGTATCCATGCTCATGTACAACCTCCGCACCGAGCGCGCACATCCCCTTTAGATGTAAATCGACGGGTCGAGTACCTATCGCGCAGCCGCCCGGCATCGGCACTCGGACATGCCCCAGACGTGCCAATAGAGGGCCCAGAATCAAAAATGAGGCCCGCATCTTGCCTACCAGATCGTATGAGGCCTCGGAGGCTAATGTGGCGCTGCCGTTTACAGTCACTGCGCGCGAAGCCTTATCGTGTGAGACCGAACAACCGAGGCTCTCCAAAAGCCCTTCCATTATAAACACATCGCTTAAACGCGGAACATCCCTAATGACCGAACGCCCGTCGATCAAAAGGGATGCTGCCATTATCGGCAATACGGCGTTTTTTGAGCCGCCGATCTTGACAGAACCCTTAAGCGGCGGGCATGGATTTACTATAAATCTATCCATTGCCATCCCCTTTTTTAAAAGGAACCGGGATGTTTAATCACGGTTCCTTATCCTTCTGCCAAGTATTATTACCAAAATTCTACAGTTGTATGCCTCGAAAACGTATTGAAAGGCTTTAAATTACAGGCACAAGCTTAACTGCGAAGTCGAAGCTATTGTCGTTGAAGCGATATTTTTCGCGCAACATCGGGCCACAGGAGTTCGAACCCACACCGGAGGTCTTGTAATCGATGTTTATGATAGTTTCATCGAGCTTGTGCAGCTCGTGCGGGTGTTTAGCCTCTGTGAGGTCCTTGCAGGAGTAATGTGAGGCGTTGAAGCTGAAGCCGTCACCGGTTACCTGAAGACCCATACCACGCAGATCCGTAAAACTGACCTTGCTCACGCCGTAACGCGCGCCGTTTTCCTGCGGATAGAAATAGTCCACAAACATATCGTCTACGGTCGTTTCAAATGTGCCGATATGAGAGCTCAGGCGTTTGTCGATATAACTCTCATTCGGACCGTAGCCGTGGTATTTAACATACTCAGAGCCTTGCGGCATCACGAGCTTTATGCCAAAGCGTGGCAGGAATAAATTACGACCCATATCACGCATAGAGAAATCAGTTACATCCACATGGGTGTTTAATCCAATCTCACCGCAGCGGCAGACGGTCCAGACGGCTGTACCCCTGATGATCGGCTCGAATGTGTAGCAGCCGATAGAGTATTTAACCGTGATTTCACATATGTCTGCGCCGTTCTTGGTTATCTCGGCGCTATATATATGTGTGCTCGCCTTATCGAACGAGAATTGTTCCCATGCTCTCTTTGCGTGCATCTCATTATCGGTCGGTGCGCGGAAGATATCAAATGTCACGGGCGCACAGATCATATCCGCGCCGTTGCGTGCGATCTTTACGAATGTACCTAAGTGCATATCAAATTCATAGCTAAAGTCAAAACCTGTGATGCTTAGTAGCTTATTACCGCAGGATGCTGTAGCTGTCTCGACAGAAATAGGATATGAGGCGTACGGCGTCGTTTTGGCTGTGACATTAGCGTTTGCAGAGCAGCAACATTCGCAGGATTCGGCTTTCACCTCGGGCAGTGCGAGTTGAATAAACTGCATCTCGTATCCCCTGTCTGCCCATTCCTTTGAAGCCTTGAAACGGAAGCTGATATTCAGATACGCCTCGCAGCCCCATGTAAATCCATCTGGCAGGTCCAATGTATATTCGGCTGAGGTATGCGGGGCAAGGTTCAGCTCATAGAGCGTACCCTGGGCTGCAATCTTGCCGCCGTCGTCTATATGCCATATGGCGTAGACATCATCAAACGAAGCGAAGTCATATAGGTTGGTTATTTTTACCTTAGGTGAAGCTTGGCTGTCTAAACCGATCATTTCGGCTTTTACATACGCATAGATGCTCTTAGCCTCCAAGAGACCCGGCATAGGCTTTCTGTCCGGAGAAATAAGCCCGTCCATACAGAAATTGCCGTCGTTAGGCTTGTCGCCGAAGTCTCCGCCATATGCATAGAAGTCAACATATTCCATGCCGGAGGTGTCCGTTATGCCCATGTTTTGCAGCGCTTTCTTGTAGCCCTTAAGCGGAACGGTATAGGTCTTACCGTAATTGGCGGGGGATTTGTCTGTGTAGCGGCGAGCGGCAATGCCGTGGTTCCACCATTCCCAGATGCAGCCGCCGATAAACTTCGGTGAACTGTTGATAACCTCCCAGTAATCCTTCAGACAGCCCGGGCCGTTACCCATAGCATGTGAATACTCGCAGAGGAAATATGGCTTGTTTCTGTTTTCGAAGTCGCGGTAGCCCTCCATGGCTTCCCATGACGGATACATATAACTCAATACATCGAGACAGTCTGTATCCATATCGTTACGGTTTACGGATCCTTCATAATGCACCAGGCGGCTGTCGTCGCGTTTCTTTGTCCACTTGGCCATCTCTACATGGTTGGGACCGTATCCGGATTCGTTACCGAGTGACCACATGAATATACAGGGATGGTTCTTGTCGCGCTCCACCATGCGTATCATGCGGTCCAAGAATGCGTCGGCCCATTCGGGTTGGTTCGGGAAATAGTGGAAATCGATAGCTGGTTGTGCGCCATGGCTTTCGAGATCGGTTTCGTCCACGACATAAAAGCCGTAGTAATCACAGAGCGTCAGGAAACGCGGATCGTTAGGGTAGTGTGAGGTACGGATCGTGTTGATGTTGTGACGCTTCATGAGCATCAGATCGGCTTTAAAAGCGGAAAGCGGTACGGTCTGACCATACATAGGATCGAAGTCATGACGGTTTACGCCTTTGAATTTAACAGCCACATCATTAATGAGCACGGCTCCGTCCGGAGATATCTTGATGTTGCGGATACCCAAATCCGTTATTAATACCTCGCCGCCGCATTCCGTGATGAGTTTGTACAGATACGGTCTCTCTGCGCTCCAGAGCTTTGGTGTGTTGATCTCAAACGATACCTTGCCTTCGCCGTTTGCATCCAAGGTCAGCTCGCCGGTATAGAGCGTCTTGCAGCCGCATTGGGATACGAGCTTCAGATAGACTGTTGCGGACGGCGAGCCCTTGGCCTCATAGATGATAGTCGCGTGCTCCGCGCTTATGTTTTCCTGCTTGATGAAGTAATCGTTTACGCGCTCAGATGAACGGTTAAGTAGGTACACATCACGGAATATCCCAGTAAAACGCCAGCAGTCCTGATCCTCAAGGTATGTGCCGTCACAGTATTTTAATACGAGGGCGGCTATACGGTTTTGGCCCGGACACAGATATTTAGTTAGATTGAATTCTGCAGGCAGACGGCTCCCTTTTGAGAACCCCACAAATTCCCCGTTTACCCAGAGATAGATACAGGAATTGACACCCTCAAAAACGATGTATGTATCCTTACCGCTCCAGCCCTCCGGTATATTGACGTCCTTAATATATAATCCGGCTGGGTTATCGTTCGGCACATACGGGGGATCAAATGGGATCGGGTAGTTTACATTCGTATAATGGCAGAGATCGTAACCCTCGGTCTGCCAGCAAGAGGGCACGCGCATGCTATCAAAGCCTGTGGCAGGATAGCCCTTTGCGAAGAAATCGCTGGGTACTGTGTTGAGATTTTTATGGTACTGGAATTGCCAGCCCCCGTTTAAGCTCTGATAATATGGGGATGCCTCATGGTTGAGGTTTGCCATCGTGAGGTTGTTCGGCACACTTTCGCTCGAGAATGGTATGTACCATGCCCTCGGATGTTCCCTGTTTATCCCCGTTATTTTGGGATTTTCATAGTAGTTTTCTAAAGTCATTGTGTCCTCCTAATAATTTGTCAGTTATATGATGGGGACGGATTCTCTTGTATGGTCTTTACCTCGTTTTCGGTTAAGCCGGTGTAGTCCACTATCAATTGTATCGTCGCACCCCTTGTTAACATATTGCGTACTATTTTCTCAATACCTTTTTCAATACCTTTCTCAATACCTTTCTCTTCAGCAACCTCTATTAATTTTAATTTAACCATTGCCCGGAACTCCTGAGTATCTCAGTAATTTTTGTGTCTAATTCAACACCGAGGAACGCGAGTGTTTTATCCTTGAATAACGTAAGTGCATCCTTAAATACTGCATCGTAGTTTTGATATACATCCAGATCGTAATCGTTCACGTTAATCCATTTTCTCCCATCCATATCCGAGCCCTGATTCGGGCATACCGGCCAAACCTGCGCCTCCGTCGATAGGCAAAATCACGCCGTTAATATATGCGGAGCGTTCATCTGACAGGAAATCGACCGCGTTTAGGATATCGGTGTATTCGGCATAATGTTTAATGGGTAGCTTGTGGGAATAATCGGATTGTATAAACGGGTTGTGCCCGTTGAAGAATGCGTTGTGTCCGAGCGCGATGCAGTTAATACGGATGGAAAACTTAGCAAGCTGCATGGAAATCGATTGCATGGAGCGGTGTAAGGCAGCCGCGAATGCACCTACGAACGCGTCGTATTTGTACGCGCGCAACGCGTGGGTTGTGGAGATATATATAATCGAGCCATTGGTTCCTCGCTCAATCATGGCATTCGATACAGCCTTTGTAAACAGCAGATAATTTCGCCAGTTTGAGGCATATAGTGCATCACAAGCTATAGAGGTATCGTTTGTAGTATCCTCAGATGTATCCGCGATATAACCATACGCGGACATTTGCGTAAAGCATACAAAGCAATCGACCGACCCCAAAGCCTCAGTAGCGGCTTCAGATATCGCGGCTATATCCTCGGGGCTCTCTGTTCCGTCTGTCTTGGCAGTGTAGATATCGTTGCCCGTCTGTGCGTAATGCTCTCTCGCGGAAACCAATAACCCCTCATCACTGCCGACGAAAAACATCTTCTTATGCATTAGTATATCCGTCATGGTGTGTTAAATGTGCCGTCGGGCAAACGCGTCTGCGTCCACATCGTGACACCGTCGACACATGGATATTTCGCGGCAAGCTTCTCATCGACATCGATGCCTATACCGGGCTTGTCACTCACATAAGCGTAGCCGTTTTCAAGGTAAGGGCTACCCGGGAATACCTCCGCGAGCTTCGGGCTTATGCCGGCCCATTCCTGTATGCCGAAGTTGTGCACATGCAGGTCAAGGTGTACGTTCACCGCGTGACCAACAGGCGAGACATCACCGGGTCCGTGCCATGCTGTACGCACGCCGAATTGTTCGCCGAAATACGCGAGCTTTCGTGCGGGTGTGATGCCGCCGATATCGCTGATATGTACACGTATAAAGTCGACGAGCCTGTTGGAAATCAAATAATCCCATTCCTTCGGGTTTACAAACAGCTCACCCATAGCGATTGGGGTTACACATTGCTTACGTAGGATGGCGAAGTAGTCACTCTGCTCCGGCGAAAGTATATCCTCAAGGAAGAATAGCCTGTACGGCTCGAGAGCCTTTGCGAGATTGAGTGCGTCGACGGCGGCCAAGCGCTCGTGTGTATCATGCAGTAACTCGATATCATAGCCGACCTTTGAACGTGCGTATTCAAACAGGGCTATAGTGTTGTTAAAGTATTCGCGTGGGTTGTAATAAACGCCGTCGGCTGAATGCGGCGGGGTGTTCATAGTTTCGGATTTGCCGCCATAGCCACCGAACTGCAGGCGGATGTGCTTCACGCCCTGTTCCTTAAATCGGTGTAGGTTTTCCAATACCTCATTAAAGTCCTTGCCGTCCGCATGACGATATACAGCTGCCGCCTGACGGGATTTACCGCCCCAGAGATCATATAACGGCATGTTTGCCATTTTCCCTTTTATGTCCCAGAGCGCCATGTCCACGCCCGATATCGCGTTGTTTGTTATCGGTCCGTTTCGCCAGTATGAGTTCGAATTCATAATGTGCCAGAGGTCTTCGATATCGCAGACGCTCCTGCCTACCAATAACGGCTTTAAGTATTCCTCGACGACCAAAGTGACCGCCTTGTAACGATAGGTAAACGTAGCACATCCCAAGCCGTACAAACCCGGCTCCGAGGTCAAGACCTTCACAACGGTGAGGTTGATGCCCTCGGGGGCGGTGTTTATTACGCGGATGTCAGTGATAATCACGTTTGACATACTTAACCCCTCTCGCGTAAAATACAGTGAAAGAATCTACTGAATAATACTTACAATCTGATTATATGACCCGTATATGATGCTGTCAACGAAATAGAGGATCGGGGGGATCGGTTTATGGTAAGTGTCAAACGGGCGTTTGTATCCGGGGCGAGTAGGGGGATAGGTAGGGGCCTTGCTAATGCACTCGCGAGTGACGGATACGATCTGGCGTTTACATACAACACACAGCTTGCTGAGGCACAAACCCTAAAGGAAGAGATAGAGCGGATGGATAGGCGTGCGTTCTACTATCAGGCCTCTATGCAGGAGGCTGATGTGCCGCGTCGTATAATGTCTCAGGCGATAGACGACCTCGGAGGGATAGACGCGTGCATATGTAATGCGGGTCTGACAGTGCATAACCATATACTCACGCTCGAGGATGCGGATATCGAGTTTGCGTATAGATTGGATTTCGCGAGTTATATCCAATGTGCCGAGGTAGCTGCGAGGTATATGATCGAGAACGGTGTAAAAGGGGATATCGTGTTCATCACATCCACACGTGGTATACGCGCATATCCGGAGGATCCGCTATACGGCGGCTTGAAGGCCGCATTGAACCGTATATGCGAGTCCCTTGCGCTCGAGTGGTCGCGTTACGGCATACGCGTGAACTGTATAGCTCCCGGTGCGACAGCCATACGCGGCACATATACCGAACAGGAGCTTACGGCTTCGCCGTTCGCCAGGCAGATACCGTCAGGTCGCTTTGGTAGCCCCGACGAGGTTGGGGGACTGCTGAGCTATTTATTGTCTGATAATGCCCGATATATAAACGGAACCGTCATACGGATGGATGGCGGGCTGATATTGCCTTCCGTACCGCAGGACGGTTCCGAGGAAACCGGTACACATTGGTTTGATAAAGAGTTTAGGGTTAAAAACCGATAGTCATAGCGTCACATATATTATAGTCCGGCTTCTGTGACCACGCAGTTGTGAAACAGGCGCTTTAAACGCAGGTAATCGGGCTTTTGATCAAGGGTTGGGTGTATGGCATTGGCAAGCAATACAACGAACAGGCTTGTTTCCCTGTCCACGAACACAGAGGTGCCCGTAAAGCCCGTATGCCCGAAGCTACCCTCCGAAAACAGATCGCCGGCGGCGGAGAGTGCATGACTCTTTAAGATGAAACCGAGGCCCCGGTGCTCGGGGTCAAACGGCGTAAAGTTTCGCAGTGACAGCTCAAACATGGCCTTGGAAATGAAGCGCTTGCCCTTGTATACCCCGCGCTGTGACAGCATCGTAGTGAAGTTCAACATATCCAAAAGGTTCGAGTATACACCTGCGTTACCGGCTATGCCGCCCATGTGACGGCAGTTTTCGTCGTCGACGCTTATATGTACGCCGTTTATGACCTCGGTGCTGTAGCGGTTACCCGCGATGTTTGTGCCGACGGGGTTATAACATGTGGAGACCATGTTCAGTGGCTCAAAGACATATTCACGAGCGAGTACATCGAGGGTCTTGCCCGCTATCCGCTGCAATATATCGGCCAACAGTATATAACCCATGCAGCTGTAGTTTACAGCCGAGCCTGTTTTACATATGAGTTCGCTGTCCAAGATCAGATCGATCGGATCCTTGCCCGGATGCTTGTCGAAGCGTATGGACGGATGCAAGCCAGAGGTATGCGTCATCAGATCAGCTATCGTGATCTCGGCCTTGTCTCGTGGGTTTTCATAAAACACCGACAGCGTATCGTATAACCCGAGCTGACCTGTTTCTATAAACCGCAGTGCAATCATCGTGGTGGATACGATCTTTGAGATCGAAGCCATGTCATAGAGCGTGTTCATGTCTGCGGGCTTGATCTCGGGCGTAACGGTTCCGTTGCCGTATACGCAGGTATATAAAACCCTTTCACCCTTACCTATGCCGAGAGCAAACGATGGGAATATCCCGTCATCGACCCCCTTTTTTAAAATGTCGGCAGATGCTGTAAACACTGTCCCGTACCTCCTTTTGGGTAAAACCCCAAGATTTTGTTTGACGTATTGTATAGCAAATCGGGTATGGAGTAAATGGTGGCAATCTAATATTAAGGAGGCTTTTATGAAACAATCAAGGAGTATCGGCATAGTCCAAAGGCTGGTTGCTTTATTACTCGCGACAACATTGTCTTTGAGTATAACCACAAATACATTCGCGGCGGCAACAGGGACTAAAGCTACCGCAGCAAAGTCTACGCAGACTGTTCAGGTAAAGACCGCGTCTGAGGCCGACAAGGCGTTTACAAAAGCGTTAACATCGTTACAGAACCCCGCAACATTCAAATCGGCCGAGGGATTAAACCTGATTAAGACGCTGGACGCATACATAGAAAAGACACCGGATGTTAATATAAACGGATACGAATGCGAGTACGCGGGAAATTTATACACGTTCACATTTCTGTACTACGATAGTGAATTTGTTCTGCGTGCACTTCAAAAAGGCAGTCCGGACGGACTGACCGATAAGCGTAAGTACATATACAAGGAAGTAAGCCGTATTTTGTCCGAGATCATCGATCAGGACATGACGGACTATGAAAAGGCTAAAGCCGTGCACGATTATCTGGTGTTGAACACGGCATATGATGAGGAGAACTTCAGAAAGGGTACAATACCGCCCGAAAGCTATACAGCATATGGATTATTCAAAAACGGTGTGGCCGTATGTCAGGGCTACACGGAGGCGTTCAAGCTGATGATGAACTATCTCGGAGTGAAGACCATGGCTGTCAGCGGCACGGCGAACGGTATCGATCACATCTGGAATAAGGTCGAGCTCGGCGGCGAGTATTACAACATCGACGTGACGATGGACGATCCCGCGCCGGATCGAAAGGGTCAGATTTCTTACGCGTATTTTAATGTGACGGATAAGATGCTCTTGAGCGATCATATATGGCCCGAGGATGCATATCCGAGCGCAGAGGCCACAGACTATTACTACTACAACTATGAGATCAAGGCTTCAAGCGCGGCAAGTGTAGACGAACTCACAGATATCTTAACTACATCCCTAAAAGAGGGGCAAACGGAGCTGACGGTATTATTAGGCTTTGAGGGGACTTCAGACAACCTCACAGGTGCAATGAAAAAAGCCGCTAAGTCGTTAAACTTAGGGCTTTCATATAATTGTTCGGTTTCCGGTAATGTCGCTACGTTTACTGTCGAATATCAATAATTACAGGATATGCTTGTCAATCGTGCCCACAAGATCGGCGATCTCAGGCTTTGAGAGCTGGTCCGTGGCGCCAAGTGACTGGCCCTTTAGCTTTAGCTCCGGGCTGATCATAGACGAGAATATGATAACGGGGAGCACATTCAAGTGATCGTCCTCACGAATAAGCTTTAATAAACGGTGACCATCCATTTCGGGCATTTCGATATCCGTGATTACGCAGCAGCAGTAATCCGTGATCGGCTTGCCCGTTTTTTTATAGTCATTGAGCTTTTCCCAAGCCTCCTGACCATTTTCGCAACAGGTCACGTTTACGTATCCGGCCTGATGGAAACAGTCGAGCATCAAACGCTCGAGCAGTCTCGAGTCCTCGGCTATTAAAATCGGTTTTGTAATCTTGTCGCGCGGGCCCATGGCCTCGACGGACTTTACATCGATGCTTGTAGAGGGCGAGATGTCGGCAAGTATTTTTTCAAAATCGATGATCGTAATAAGGCGTCCGTCATAACGCGCGATGCCTGTAGCCATGCCGTCATCCCCGCCATAGATCGTCGTGTCGGGTTTTTCGATGTCCTTCCAGGAGATACGGTAGATGTTTATGACCGAGTGCACATGGAACGCCGTATAAGTTTTGTTGAAATAGGTGATGATGAGGATGTCCTTGTCGGGGGACTCTGAGCCCTCAAGACCCAGATACTGAGCCAGGTTCACGACCGTGTGGATACGATCGCGCGGCTTGAATATACCCTCGACGTAGGGATTGGCGTTTGGCATGGGGGTAATATTCTTGTCATAACGCATAATCTCCTGCACCTTCGAGACATTAATGCCGAAATGCCTGTCCAATATCGTAAATTCCATTATTTCGA
>CAZUNC010000041.1:0-16160 GCA_964621475.1 uncultured Defluviitaleaceae bacterium
TATTTTCCACATGAGGTAACTTTATGATATTCGACCAGCTCTATGTAAAAAACGATATAATAGGTTCGGCGATGCGTGCCTCTTCAATCAGAAACGATGTGATCGTTCAAAATATCGCAAATAACGACCTGCCGGGATATAAACGTAAGGTGGTCAGTTTCGAAAAGAGTCTGGAGCAAGCCGTAGCTAAATATGAAAAGACCGGAAAACTTGATTTGTCCGATGTTTCGCCGACGGTCGGCACTATACATGACAATATGAATTACCGGATCGATAAAAACAACGTGGACATTGACACGGAGATGGTTGAGTTGTACCAGAACTCCGTGAGGTATGACGCTCTAATAAGCCTTGTGCAGAATAACAGTAAGCGCTTGGCGTTAGTTCTCACGGGAAGATAGTGTATTTAACAAAAGCAAATTAACAGGAAAGTGGGTATGGTATGTCCTTTTTTGATTCCATGAATGTCAGCGCTACAGGATTATCGGCACAGCGTATGAGAATGGATGTCATTTCCGAGAACATAGCTAATGTTAACACGACAAAGGCTGCGGACGGAAAGCCCTATAAGCGTAAGATCGCGCTGTTTGAAGAGATTACGGGTCCCGGATCCTTTGCTTCATATTTCGATAAGGCTGTAAACGATGGCGGTGTAAGCCCTGCAAAAGCCGGGGTCAAGGTATCAAAAATCGTTGAGGATGAAACGGCGGGGCAGAAGGTTTACGAGCCGAATCACCCAGAGGCGGACAAAGACGGTTATGTAACTATGCCTAATGTCAATATCGTCGAGGAAATGGTTAACATGATATCGGCCTCAAGATCGTATGAGGCTAATATTACGGCCATCAGCAACACCAAGCAGATGATTGCACGAACCTTGGAATTGGGCAGGTAAAATAGCGAAGGGGCGTTAGATAATGGATTTGTCCGTAACTAACGGGCTGTCGGCGATAAATAATATTTCGTTTATGCCGACAACTGTGGATATGCCGGCAAAAACAAACGGCAAGGTCTTTGAGGATTTTTTTAACGCGGCAGTAAATTTGATAGATCAAACCAATGCGTATCAGTTAAAGGCGGATCAGATGCAGTTGGATCTCGCAACGGGTCGCATTGATGATATGCAGTCGGTGCTGTTGGCTCAGGATAGAGCGTATTCTACTTTGAATTTCACGGTGCAGGTAACCAATAAGATTATCGAATCCTATCGTGAAATCATGAGGATGCAGGTATAGCAATACATTTTTTATACTTAGGTCCAAAGAGGTGAGTAGATGCGAGAACGACTGCAAGGTGTATGGACTACTATACGTGATAAATGGAACGGGCTTGAGCGAAGCCAAAAGATACAGGTTATGGCTATTGCAGTTGTATTCCTGCTGGTCCTCGGCGCCACCATATATCTAAATACACGCGTGAACTGGGTATTATTGATCGATAACAAGGATGTTACGACCATTTCCACTATGCAAAACGCCCTTGAAGACGCAGGAATACCGAACCGTATGGCGCGTGGGGGCAGGGGTCTTGAGGTAGATAATAAGATGACCCTCCAGGCCAAGAAGGTCTTGGCAGATAATGGCCTGACAAAGGACGCGTCGGGCAAGTATTTTACATTTGAGCAAGCCATCGCCAGTAGCGGCATGGGTACAACCGAATCAACCAAAAAGCAGATGGATCTGCGTGTTAAACAGTCAGATCTTGCAAATGATCTGCGCGTATTTGACGGCATCGAGGACGCTAGTGTTACGCTGATTGTCCCCGAAAGAAATTATTTCTTTGAAAAGCCGGAGGATAAATCATCGGTATCGGTAATCCTTACGACCTCCCGGACGCTGGACTCCAAGGAGGCGCAGGCTGTAGCCCTGTTTATATTGGCTGGCGTTGAAGGGCTTGAGTTGAGCGGCATTGAGATCATGGATCAGCGCTATAACGTCATCTATTCAGGTTCCCGTGAACAAAACGGTACTATGGCTAATCAATACGATACCGAGAAGCTATATAAGACCGAGATGGAAATGAAGCTGAAGGTAGCATTGGCACCGTTATTTGATGATGTAAAGCCGACCGCCAATCTCGTGTTCAACTGGGATAGGATACAGCAGAAATCTACAAAGCATGATGTACCCATAGCGGGATCTACAACGGGCGCGCCGGTCAAACAGATCACAGAAGAGAGCAAGGTCACGGGTGGCACCGCCGCTGCGGAACCAGGTACAGGATCGAACGACCAGACCACACCGTCATATCAGACTGGTAATCAGTCATCGTCATCGGCTTCGAAGAAGAGCTCTGAAACAGAGATGATATACGATACGACCGAGACCATGACCGAGAACGCAGCCGGGGCTTTAGACACAGCGAAGTCCTCGATAGGTGTGATCCTCTACAGATATATCACTTATGATCAGGACTACATGACCAGAAATAATCTGATGGAGGGTCAGACATGGGACGCGTTCAAAGCGGCCAACCAAGTTGAGAAACCCATTACAATCGATAATAACATCATTGATTTAATAAAGATGAGTACGGGCATTGAAAACCTCTCCGTATCGGGGTACGAGGTTGCGATGTTCGTAGACAAACAGGTCAAGCCGGTTGATGTAAAGCAGATCACGGTTTATGCGATCCTTGCATTGATGATCTTGATACTCGCATTCGGTGTCATCAGCAGAACGAAACCCGTCACGGTTACAGAGCTTGAGCCCGAGGTACCGCTTGAGGAATTGCTTGAGAGCACCATCATTGACGAACACAAGCAGGATGAGGTATCGAAGCTTGAGGCGATCGCCGATGTCAAGGATTCCGAGGTCAAGAGACAGATCGAAAAGTTTATCAACGAAAAACCGGAAGCAGCTGCGCAGCTACTGCGTAACTGGATCAGGGAGGAGTGGGAGTAATGCCGGCAACCTCAATAGCGGACCTTACAGGACGCGAAAAAGCTGCGATATTGCTTATATCGTTAGGTCCGGAGAAATCCGCCTCCGTATTCAAGTTCCTTAAAGAAGAAGAAATCGAAGCGCTCACACTGGAGATAGCGAATATAAATGCAGTAATGCCGGAAACTAAGGAGAAGGTGCTTGACGAGTTTTACCAGATGTGCCTTGCTCAGCAGTATATCGCTGAGGGTGGTATCGCATACGCGAAGCAGGTACTCGAAAAGGCGCTCGGCGAGTCCCGCGCATTCGAGGTCATCAGTCGTCTTACGGTATCGTTGCAGGTACGTCCGTTCGAGTTCATCAGGAAGTCGGATGCCGGGCAGATACTCAACTTCATTCAGAACGAGCACCCTCAGACGATCGCACTTATACTGTCATATCTGCGTCCGAAGCAGGCCAGCGAGGTGCTCGCGGAACTGGATCCCGACAAGCAGGCCGATGTCGCTCGAAGGATAGCGACAATGGACAGGACATCCCCGGATGTCATAAGGGAAGTGGAGAAGGTTTTGGAGAAGAAGCTATCGTCGATGCTCATGGAAGACTTTACGACTGTCGGTGGCGTGGACTCGGTAGTAGAGATTTTGAACGTGGTGGACCGCTCAACGGAAAAGAACATCATGGAAACACTCGAAGTCGAGGATATGGAGCTCGCAGAGGAAATCAAGAAGCGCATGTTCGTGTTCGAGGATATACTACAGCTCGACAATCGTTCGGTGCAGGTGGTGTTGCGCCACCCGGATATCGAGCAGCGTGATATTACGGTAGCATTGAAGTCTGCGAGTGATGAACTGAAGAACCTGATCCTGTCGAATATGTCAAAGCGGTTAGCCGCGATGATACAAGAGGATATGGACTACATGGGCCCTGTACGTCGTTCGGATGTTGAGGAAGCACAGCAGAAGATCGTCAACATCATTAGAAAGCTGCAGGATTCCGGCGAGATAGTCATATCCCGCGGTGCAGGAGATGAGATAATTGCCTAAGATCATCAAGGCTTACGATGTCAAGGTTGATCCACAGAATAAAATAAATATTGAGATAGCGAATATCGCTACGCTCACGCCTTTTCATGCCGATAGGCAGAGAGAAGAATACGTCCAGACGGATAGGGCTGATCAATATGTTGATGAAGTCCAAGAATATCAACAGGAAATAGATCCTACGGAACGTGCGAGGCAGATCGTGGATGCAGCCAAAGCGGAAGCCGAGTCCATACTCGAGAATGCGCGTCAGACTGCAGAAGACATCATTGCAAATGCCACGGCTGACGCAAAGAAAAACGCTGATAGGATAAAGGAACAGAGTAGACAGGATGGCCATGACGCAGGGATCACCGAGGCAAATGCCGAGGCTGAGAGGATAAAAGCGGAGGCTCGGGAATTATACACGCAGGCCGAAAACGATAGGGAAGAGGCATTAAAAAATCTCGAACCCGAGATTGTACGTTTGATTGTAGATATAACCGAGAAGCTGCTGATGCGCACAGTGATCATCAATCCAGGGGTCGTTGTGAACCTAGTTAAGGACTGCCTTGCAAACACCACAACGGTTGGAGATATCGTGATACATGTGTCGGAGGACGATTACGAGCTTGTATCCCAGAGTAAAAATGATATCTTGTCGGTTGTGGATACCTCTACGAATGTAAGTATAATAAAGGATTCAACATTAAATATATCGGATTGTGTCATAGAGACCCAGTTCGGTAATATTGATTGCAGCTTGGATCAACAGTTTCAGGCGCTCAAATCGGATCTGTTCTATTTAAGTCCGGGGGTGTAGCGGATGGCTGTTGATGGAATAAATATAAATCTTTCTAAATATGCAACAGTGTTACAGAAACGCTATGCGTTAAAGCTCGGGCGCGTGTCTCAGGTTGTTGGGCTGACAATCGAATCTGTGGGTCCCGACGTGAGTGTCGGCCATGTATGTAAGCTGCGTGCAACCAAGCATAGCGAGGATATATTTGCGGAGGTCGTTGGCTTTAAACAAAACCGCATACTGCTCATGCCACTTGGCAACATGTCCGGCATCGGTCCGGGAAGTGTTGTCGAGGCTGTAGATAAACCCATTACCGTAAAGATATCCGACGAGCTATTGGGTCGGGTGTTAGACGGTCTCGGACGACCGATGGATGGAAAGCCATTCATTCATAACGGTGATGAGCACCCGGTCACAAATACCCCGCCTGATCCGTTGGAACGCAATCGTATCCACGATCCGCTCGTTTTGGGCGTAAAGGCCATTGATGGCTTGCTCACGATCGGCAAGGGGCAGCGTATTGGTATATTCGCGGGTAGTGGTGTGGGTAAGAGTACGTTGATGGGTATGATCGCTCGAAACACGCAGGCAGATATTAACATCATCGCACTGATTGGTGAGCGTGGCAGAGAGGTCAAGGAATTTATTGAAAAGGACTTGGGCGAAGAGGGTCTCAAGCGCTCGGTTCTTGTTATAGCAACATCGGATAGACCCGCGCTCGTGCGTTTGAAAGCGGCAGAGGTTGCTACAAGTATCGCCGAATACTTCCGTGCACAGGGCAAAGACGTATTGTTACTAATGGACTCCCTTACACGTTACGCGATGGCGCAGCGTGAGGTCGGGCTTGCGATCGGTGAACCGCCTGTCAGCAGGGGATATACCCCTTCGGTCTTTGCATTGTTACCGAAGTTGTTGGAACGGGCCGGTAACTCCGCAGTTGGATCCATAACGGGTATGTACACCGTGCTTGTAGATGGTGACGATTTAACAGAACCAGTTACGGATACCGCACGTGGTATTTTAGATGGCCACATCGTGTTGTCTCGAAAGATCGCAAACAAGAACCACTATCCCGCGATCGACGTGCTTGCGAGTGTATCGCGTGTTATGTCTGACGTAACCACAAAGGAGCATCGCCAGACCGCTAACATGATAAAGAAGGCGATGGCCGTATATGCGGACGCGGAGGATCTTATAAATGTAGGTGCCTATGTAAAAGGCAGTAACGTGGACATAGACCAAGCTGTTGCAAAACACACAGCTATAAACGACTTTCTCACTCAACCGGTCGATTCGAACTTTTCATTTGAAGAGACGATGAAGATTATGGAGGACATCAATAATATCAAATAATGGCAAAGTTTAAGTTTTCACTAAGAAACTATCTGGACTTAAAAGAAAAAATAGCAGAACAAAAGAAGATGGAATATGGACGCGCGTTGAATAAGCTGGAGCAGGAAAAGCAAAAGAAGGAGCGCATGGTAGAGGAACGAAACGCGGAGATAAACCACTTCCGTGAGGATATCATGCAAGGTGTGAAACCTGCGAGCATCAGAATGCACAACGATTATATAGGCGCGCTGAAGCATCGAATAAAAGAACAGGAAGTAGTCGTAAAGGGAGCCCAAAGGCATACCGAAGGCAAGCGCTTGGAGCTCGTAAAGGCCGTACAGGACAGAAAGATGCTTGAGGCGCTGAAGGACAAGGCATATACGGAGTATATCCGCGAGGAAAAGTTAGCCGAGCAGAAGGTTGTGGATGAGATCGTGAGCTATAAATACAACAACCGAACGGAATGAATTGGGGACATGAGAGATGTCAAAAACGGTAATAAACGCAAATCCCGCTAACAAAAAGCTTGACACTGAAAAGAAATCAAAGCCCGGAGGTTCAAAGAAAGGCGGCATACTTGGCAAGATTATTGCCTTTGCCGTTTTACTTGCCGTCATTGGTGCTATTTTCAGTGTCATTTATTTTAACCTTTTCGGGGTCAGAGATAGGTATATTACGCCATTGCTGCAAAATATTCCCATAGTAAAGAACCTGTTACCGGCTGATAAAAACGCCGACGCAAACGATCCGTATGCGACCATGACCCATGAGGAACTTGTAAAGCAGATACAGAGCATGACGGATCAGCTCAGTACCGCTGATCAAGCCTCAAAGGATGCTGCGGCAAAGAATGAGATGTATGTAGCCGAGATCAATCGTTTAAAGGAAATAGAAGCCCAGCAGCTCCAGTTCAAACAGGAGAAAGCGGATTTCGATGCGATGATAGCCGCGAATGATCCAAATGCATATGCTAATTTCTATGCCTCGATCTCGCCTGATAATGCTGAGCAGCTCTATAGCCAGGCTGTAGGTAAGGTCCAATACAATAAAGATATGCAGAAGTATGTAAATGATTTCAGCGCGATGGAAACCGGCGCAGCGGCTCAAACACTCACACAGATGATGAACACCGACATGGCCTTGGTAGTGTCTATAATAAAGTCGATGACGAGCGAAACCGTGGGCGGTATCTTTTCTGCGATGCAACCGCGTGATGTAGCCCGTATTTCGCGTATGCTCGCACCGACACCGGCTCCTGAGATGGCTTTACCTTCGCCAACACCGCCTCCCATAGCAGCGACAGCGACCCCTATAGCTGACACAACAGCACCAGAGAATGCTACACAAGCAGAGGCTTCGGCTCCTCCGGCTGCTACAGCACCGCCGGTCGCGACAGCACCTGCGGATACAGCGGCACCAACAATGGCTCCGACGTAAAATTATTCCAGATATTTATTCCAGCCTTTTGGATAAATATATTCCTTAATAGGAAAAAAATAATATGAAGGGAGGTGAAAGGGATGGAACTCGTGAAACTGTTTATGGGAAGCCCATCTGCTGATAATGAATACTCCCCAAAGCGCACGCAGCCGGGAACTGGTGGGTTTGATAGCTTCTTTGCGAAGGCCGAAAGCCCTGTAGCAGAGCGTGAGACTACGCAACGAACAAAACAGTCGAGCAAAACGGATCAACGTAACGACAGACGCGTGGGTGTACAGCGTTCACAAGATACCAGAGTGACGCAACAACGCCAAAATGACTCGCGTACATCGCAAGCTTCAACATCGGAAGCAAACACAAAAAATGACACACCAACTGTTACGGATACAAAGCCTACTTCGGATACAAAACGAAGCGATAATGTCAGTAACGAAAAACCCGTAAACAAATCGGAGAATGAAACGGCAAACCAGGATGATACCATAAGGGATAAGTTATCCGAGGAATTGGGTATCGGCAAGGAATTGATCAACCAGATTCTGGGCGAGTTGAATTTAACGCCGTCTGATCTTGCAGACCTTAGTAACTTTAACATGTTCATGAACACATTGAATGAAAAGGTTGGTGGCTTGGCTGCAGCAAATCCACAGCTAATGTCATTTATGGACATGACAGCAGCGCTTGATACGGCTCAGGGTCAGGAGATACCGGAGGGTATGGAGGTCTTGGGTGAAGATGCAGAGAATGTGCTCACTGAGGCAGAGCTTAATCGGATAAAGTTGTTTACCGAGATAAGCGAGACGGTTGAAAACACATCTGTACAAACCGAGGCTACAAGCACCGATGCAATGCAAGCAACGCTCACCGAGCCGACAGATAATATCGGGAATGCGGCGATTGTTTCGCAGAACAGGGCTACGGTTGGAGTAAGGGCTGATGAAACCGGAGAAGTGCCCGCCGAACAAATCAATAATGAGGCTATAGAAATGGATCAACCGATCGTCGATCTGAGAGTTACGGAGCAATATGCTTCGCAAACCGGAGCACGAGGCGGAGATTCAGGCGCAATGGGTAATAACTCGGAGCAGTTCAGACAAGACGGGCAGCTTTCGAATAACAACCTATTTGTAAATCCAGTGCAAGGTACTTCACAAACAAATGCCACGTCGTTTATACAAAACCTTGCTCGCAGTGATGCGATGCGTAGTAATCTTATGCGCGGTGTTGACCCGCAGGAGGTAATCAACCAGTTGGTTGAGAGGGTACGTGTAACGGCAGGCGGAACGGTAAATGAAGTCAGGATGACGCTAAGGCCCGAACACTTGGGGGATGTGACCCTAAAGGTCATAACCGAAAATGGACTGGTTACAGCGCAGTTTACGGCAGAAAACCAACGCGTTAAGGAGATTATCGAATCCAATTTTAATAATCTTAAGACGGTGTTGCAGGATCAGGGCTTAAATGTTACAGGACTGTCGGTTTCGGTAGGCAGTGAGAATAAAGACAGAAATGAGATGTTTGAATCCCAGCGTCAAAACGCGAGAGCGGATGCACGTAGGGTACAACGTGCAGGCTCGGTGTCCGCTGAAGGGACCGAGGTTCAACCGGATGTTGTTATGGTTGATCAAAAGGCCGTATATGGCAGCAGTGTGGATTATGTAGTGTAGTAAAGGAGTGAGGATAATGTCGGATACGGTAGCGGGTACGTCGTGGCGCGAAAATGTAAACCAAGCAAAGGCAGCTACGTCTGCTGCGGATAGAAAAGCGCAGGGCACACTCGATAAGGATGCGTTCTTACAATTGCTCGTGACACAGCTGCGATATCAAGATCCGCTGAGCCCGATGGATGATAAGCAGTTTATTGCCCAGATGGCGCAGTTTACATCACTTGAGCAGATGCAGAACATGAATAAATCCTTCCAACTGTCTCAGAGTTATAACATGATCGGGAAGTTTGTATACACATCGAAATTTAATTCCATGACCGGAAAATCGGACGATTGGGACGGTGTTGTTAGTGGTGTAATCATCAAAAACGGCAATCCATATCTTCGTATCCGTGACAAGGATGTATCGCTTGATGACGTTTATGGCGTGGGTGAAGGTAGTGACATTGCTGGTGGTATAGAGAGTATATTTAACACAACGCTCAACACACAGAACCTTTCACTTATGGGGCGATATGTACAGGCTCTGTTGTTGGATGAAAAGGGCAATGCTAAGGAGTTTGTGGAAGGAAAGGTCGACTATGTTAAGTATACGGGATCTACTCCGATACTGGTTGTAGGCGACAAGGAGATATATGCATATGAGGTTACATCCGTAGCAGATGAAAAATTGCTTCTGGACAAAAAGATCACAGTATCTGAAAAAGATGCAGACGGCAATTATACTGATGTAGTAGAGAATGGAACTATATCCGGTGTAAACGTTAAAGAAGGCAAGGCTTATCTCGTGATAGGCGGTAAGGACTACCTGATCAACAAGATCAACTATGCAAGCGAGGCCATACGTCTCGTCGGCAAAGAGGTTTCGTATAAAGATACAACCGGAGTCGCATCTGCCGCGGTATTACGTGACGGTAACGTTTATCTCAAGGTTGGAGAAGAGTTGGTATCGTATGCGGATTTGAGGGGGAAATAGAAATGAACACCATCTCTAATCAAAACGTGATACAAAACCCTATAAAGGTCACAGGGAGTCGGTTGCATAATCAGGTTCCAAATACAACCGCCACGAATACGCAGAACAACTTTGCGGATGTATTGAACCGAACGATAGACAATGCCCCGTTGCAGTTTTCAAAGCATGCGACAGCACGCCTCGATGCTCGTGAAATAAACCTGTCGGGTGAACAGCTTGAACGTGTTGAGGAAGGTGTAAGAAAGGCTCGCTCAAAGGGTATAAAAGACTCACTAGTACTCGTGGACAATATAGCGCTTCTTGTAAATGTGGGCAGCAAGGTAGTGGTCACCGCGATGAATAAGGACAATGACCATGTCTTTACGCAAATCGATGGGGCTGTGATTGTATAAAAACCGAAAAAATGCCGGACCGTAAATGGAGGCATATGCTCCGAAACGACTGCAGGGGCATAACGGTTAGCCGAAATGGAGGAAATGTTTTATGATGAGATCAATGTTCTCCGGGGTTTCAGGACTTCGGGTGCATCAGACGAAGATGGACGTAATAGCACACAATATAGCTAACGTAAACACTGTGGGTTACAAGGCATCACGCGTAACATTTAACGAGGTGTTCAGCCAAACAGTCAGCGGTGCAAGCGGTGCAAATGCTCAGACAGGTCGCGCGGGTAAAAACCCGATGCAGATAGGTTTAGGTACGAATGTAGCATCGATCGACAAGCTTATGACCCAGGGTGCTACGCAACGTACGGATAACCCGTTAGACCTTATGATACAGGGTGATGGTTTCTTTGTAGTTGGGGATAACAGTGGGCAGTATTTCACTCGCGCAGGTAATTTTATCCTTGATGAGCAGGGTTTCATCTCTATGAACGGTATGAAGCTCATGGGTTGGGATACGGCGATTGAAAACGGCCTTGAGGTAATAAAGAAGGATAAGGTTGCACCGATAAGGATAGCCGGAGACAAGGAAATAATGCCGCCGTCGTCGACCCAAAACATAGAAATAACTGGTAATATCAATCCTATTAAGGACGGCTCATCTGTTAAACGTACTCTTTCGTTCTATGATTCGGTAGGTACACGTTTTACGATGGATGTCGAGCTCAAATACGACACCACAAATTCGACCAGCACAAAGGCTATCTGGAATATTGCCTCGCCCGCGAACGGACAGGTTAAGATATTCCCGAATGGTGATGAGAAGAACCCTGTAAGTGCAACTGTTGCAGGTTTCCCCGGATCATTGGAATTCGATGCAGCTGGCAATTTGGTTAATGTGGGTGGAACTGCAGGTAAACAGGGCTCTTTCACGATCATAGCAGATGCAACAGCTCCTGCCGGTACCTCAGTTATTAAACCTCCGGGCGTTTTTGGTGACGCTGATCCAAGTACACCAAACACAGCTGGTAAGATCAGTCTTGACTTTAGCGGCCTGAAATCTTATGACGGCGAGAATACCACGATGAAAGCCACTTACCTAAACGGTAACGAACCGGGCACTATAGACGGGCTGAGCGTTGGGCCGGACGGTAAGATCACGGGTAGTTATACAAACGGAATGACAAAGCTGTTGGGACAGATACCTCTTGCGCAGTTTAAAAATCCGGCGGGTCTTGAGAAGATCGGAAACAACATGTTCAGACCCACCGCTAACTCTGGTGACTTTGATGGTGTGGGTCAGGACGGAGATCTGCAGGGCGGCGTATTGGAAATGTCAAATGTTGACCTCGCTGCAGAGTTTACGGAAATGATAACTACGCAGCGTGGCTTCCAGGCTAACTCGCGTGTCATCTCCTCATCGGACGAGATGCTCCAGGAATTGGTAAACCTTAAGAGATAAAAGTTTCTTATAGCAGGGGCGGTAGTGTTGATAATATCGTCCCTGCTTCTCCGATAGATTTGATTTTTCGATACGCTTCATATATAATAATTCACCGAAGCGTTCGCACATCTATGACGGAGTGTGTATGGAGAGTATATATGATAAAAATCACCAAACTAAACGGAAAAGAAATGATTATTAACTCGGATCTTATAGAGACTATCGAGGAAACGCCCGATACGACCGTTACGATGACCACCGGTAAAAAGATTATCGTCTTGGAACCTGTCGATGACATCATCCAAAGGGTAAAGGACTTCAGGCGTGAAATTACATTTTCAGGGGGCGATAAGCTGTGGAACTCGGTTCGCTGATTGGTTTTATATCGGGTATTGTTTTCATCTTTGCGTCTATTTTATTAACGGCCAATTTTAATATCGCACAGGCTGCGAGCTTTGTTGATCCGGGTTCAATCATGATCACCGTCGGAGGTACGATCGCGTCTACATTGATTGCGGTTCCGCTCTCTACGGCCATCAGGGGCGTCAAGAGCATGGGACTTATATTCAAGGCTCCGAAGTCCGATCCCGGTATGATCATCGAGGATATCGTGAAGCTCGCGAATATCGCTCGTAAGGAAGGTGTCCTGCAGCTTGAGGAAGCCGTAAAAAGCATGGACGACGTGTTTTTACAAAAGGGCATACAGCTTATCGTCGATGCTACTGATCCGGAGCTTGTTAAAAACATCATGGAAACAGAGTTGGCTTTTATCGACGACAGACACGGCGATATCATAAAGATGTGGGAATTTGTAGGCGGCATAGCTCCTGCATGGGGTATGATCGGAACACTTATCGGTTTGATATTGATGCTTAAAAACCTCAGTGACCCAAGCTCGCTAGGTGCCGGTATGGCTACGGCTCTTATCACGACGTTTTATGGATCGTTGCTGTCAAACTATCTGGCGAATCCGGTTGCAAATAAAATGAAGCTGTTTTCAAACACAGAGATATTCCTAAAGACTGTATTGATAGAGGGTATACTGTCCATTCAAGCTGGTGACAACCCACGTATCATCGAAGAAAAGCTTAAATCCTTTATATCCCCCGCACTCAGAAAGTCGATCGGCGCTGAGCCCGGTAAACAGGATGGTGAATAAACATGGCATTTCAGCGTAAACCTGAGGAACCGAAAAAGGGCGCACCGGAATATATGAATACCTATGGCGACATGGTTACGCTGTTGCTGTGCTTCTTCGTGTTGTTGTATTCGATGTCGTCATTGGACGCGGCTAAATTTAACGCGATGGCAGCCGCACTCTCGGGAAATGTTGTGAGTATGCTGCAGTCCGGTGCGGCTGAGGGTATCATGGATATGCTCGGTAGCGGTATAATGGATATGCCCGCTATACAAAAGACCGGGCCCTCAACCGAAAAGGCCGAGGAGGATCCCAACAAGATGGAAAACAATCCGGCGGCTGCGGAAACCGTAGAAAAGATCCAGGCCGAGCTTGCGCAAATGGCATCGGATTTCAAGACATACTTTGCAGAGAATCAAATGAATGAAAGCATATCCACAGAGGTATTTGAAAACTATATTCGCATCACGATTACAGATAATATATTGTTCGACAGGGGCCGGGCTAACCTGAGACCGGAGGTAATACCGGTACTGGATGCTATATCGGCCGAGCTTGTAAACTATGTAGAGAACGATATAAAGATAGAGGGTCATTCAGATACGGACCCGATCAATAGCCCACAGTTCAAAAGTAACTGGTGGCTTTCAGCCGCGAGGGCAATTACGGTTGCAGAGTATTTTGTCAATGAAAAGGGGTTAGACCCCGCTCGCGTTTCAGCAGAGGGTATGGGTGAGTTTAGACCCATAGCACCAAATGACACCGAGGAGAACAAGGCAAAGAATCGTAGGGTTGAGATAAAGGTATTCAGCTCATACGTCGATAATATGAACGGTAACACGCCCCAATAATACGGTTACAATAAAACATATGTAGAAAATGGAGGGTTTCGGCTTGGATAAAAGTAAGCTGTTAATGATTGTTATCATTGTACTTTTAGTTGTTTTGTTGGGAACTGTAGCAGGTGTCTCTATCTACGCGTTTAATATAATGAAAACGCAGTCACAAGCTACTGAAGGTCAGACTGGACCGGGTGGGGTAGTGGTGACAAAGGTATTAACCGTCGATCAGATTACAAAGATTAATTTGGATTCGGCTATACTTACAAATCTGGCAAGGAATTCCGATGGCTCAGAGCATTTTATTAAAATCGAGTTTAGCGTGGGCGTTGATAACACCAAGGAAAAAGATAGCGAAGCTATTATTACAGCTCTAAATGATAACCAAATTGTGATAAGGGACGTAATTATTTCCTTATTAAATACTAAATCAAAAGAAGTAATCGAGGCTGATGACGGCAATGGCTTGGCCGTTCTTAAGGACGAGATTGTAAAGCAGTTGCAGATACAGTTCGGTTCAAACTTGATTGTTCAGGTATATGTTGGAAACTATACATTCCAGTAATAGTAATATAATCAGCAAACAGAAAGCCGGTGAAAGAATTGGGGGAAATACTGTCTCAAAGCGAAATTGACGCATTGCTTAAATCCTACGCGGAAACAGGCTCGACAGGCACTAGTACGGAAACCGTGAAATCCGGCTCGGAACCAAAGCTATACGATTTTAAGATACCCGCTAAGTTCAATAAGGATCATCTACGAACACTAGAGATCATATTTGATAACTTCGGGCGTATCGCAACATCGTTTCTGACCGCTTATCTGCGCACATCCGTGTCCATAGAGGTAGCGAATGCGCAGCAGATACCGTACAAGGAATTTAGTAATTCGATTATCAACCCGGCTATCTTGGCCATAATAAACCTGCATCCGCTGAAGGGCTCCATTTTAATGGACATGTCATCAGCGATAGGTTATTCGATCATTGATAGGATACTCGGGGGACCGGGTCTGACGCTAAAAAAGATCAGAGATTTTTCGGAAATAGAGAAGGTCTTGTTGCAGCGTATTGTCTCTCAGATACTCGGATACCTCGTAGAGCCGTTTGAGAATGTGGTTGAGATCAATCCTCAGTTGCAGGAGATAGAAACAAACCCTCAGTTTGCGCAGGTAATAGCGCCTACGGAGATCATCGCTCTTATAACGCTCAGTATTAAGGTAGGCACCACAGAGGGCTTCTTGAATTTCTGTATACCTCATATCGTAATAGAGCCAATCATAGAAAGGTTGAATACACGTCTGTGGTTTGACATGCCGGCTGAAGATACGAGGGAAAACTACGAAGAGAATATTGAGTTGCAGTTAGAGAAGGCCAATATCGGCATCAGCGCCGTCGTAGGTAAGACCTATATCACCGTACGGGACTTCGTGCAGCTTCAGGTAGGGGATACGATTACACTCGACTCATATATCAATTCTGATTTGCATGTTATGGTGGGCAATTTGCTAAAGTTCCAAGCCAAGCCCGGTATTAGCAGAGGACACAATGCCATTCAGATAACATCGTTAGTAGAAAAGGAGGATGATATTTAATGGGAGATGTGTTGTCTCAGGAAGAGATCAATGCTTTGTTGGGCGGTGGCGTTACGGATACAATGGATGGCAGTTCGTTTGCCGATATGGATTCGGAGATTGATCAGTCCGCATTAACCAGCGAACAGATAGACGTTATCGGCGAGATAGGCAATATCAGCATGGGAACGTCTGCCACAACCCTCTTTGCTCTACTGAATCAAAAAGTAGAAATAACCACACCTAAAGTAAGATTATCAAATTTTAAAGAAATATCCGCAAGCTATGACAGGCCGTGTGTCGGTATCCGCGTAGAATACACTGTAGGTATTCGTGGCGCGAATGTATTGATATTAAAACAGGATGATGTCAAGATCATAGCGAACCTCATGATGGGCGGCAACGGAGAGATAGAACCCGGTGCACAGCTCACAGAGCTTGATATGAGTGCGATCAGCGAGGCTATGAACCAGATGGTCGGCTCATCATCTACGTCGATGTCTTCTCTTATAAAGAGAAAGATAGATATTGATACACCCCAGGCATTCGTACTGGATTTCTCGGATGATTCGTTTTTCGAAAACTTAGGCTTCGGCCTTACGGAGACGGTAGTTTGTTCGTCGTTTAGGATGCAGATCGGCACGTTAATAGATAGTGAAATTATGC
>CAZUNC010000042.1:0-16136 GCA_964621475.1 uncultured Defluviitaleaceae bacterium
ATGATCTACCCGAATGAGGATCCCAACATCACATTCGTTGATGACAGGCTCGTGATGGGTGGCATATTTGTGTTATACAGCAAGGGGCAAGCGACAGGCCTACGCAATATGTTCTACATCGGTAGCGATCTCGAGGACATGTACTACTTTACAATGGGCCCTGAGAATATGAAGGATATACGCCTCGTACAGCTGCCAGACAAACGCATCGGCGTATTTTCGCGTCCTCGCTCCGCTGATCTTGTGGAAAAACACGGACATCATACGGCAATCGGATTTACGGTCATAGACGACATCTATGAGCTCAGCGGTGATGTAATAGAAAACGCTCCGTATATTCCTGACATATTCGGCGAAGATGAATGGGGTGGTGTCAATCAGGCATATCTGCTTGATAGCGGCAAGATCGGCATCATCGGTCACAAGAGTTATATCGCATCCGACCACGATGTCGACAACGGTTATATGGCTGGTAAGGGTAAACAAGCGTATATCACGGTGTCCTATGTATTCGACCCGGAAAAGCATCGCATGGAAAACTATAAAATCATTTGCACACGCGCATGCTTCCCGGATTACCGCGCAAAAAAGCCGCACATCGTAGACTGCACGTTCCCATCCGGCATTTTAATGAGGCCGGACGGCAAATGCGATCTCTACAGCGGCCTCAGTGACGCTGCTGAAGGCCGCGCCGTGATCGATTACCCTTTTGAGGGTTATGGAAAGATCGTACGGCAGGAGTATTATACAAAGATATGAGTTATAGGTAATATAGGAAAAACGGGCTATATTATAAAGAGAACCTTTACCACGGATTTTCACAGATAATCTGTTTTGATCCGTGGTATTGTTTTGCTTTCTGCTTTATGAACATTACCAAGCTTTGTGTTGACCGCCAAGTATGCAGATGATAGACTCACAGCGATATGTAAGTATTGAGGACAAAGGGGGACTTACTATGGCAGATATTCAATCGGAAAGAATGATAATACGAGAGCTCGCGAAGCGTTACGCCGAGGTCGCAGCCCTGCCGGTACAGGCGCAGCGAATGGAGCGTTACCGCCAGTCGAACGCGTTGATGGGCGTGAGGCCGATTGTTTTGATCGATGAGATACCATGGGGAGAAATGGATATGGACGGCGAGCTTGTATGTACCTGCGAGGATACTATCCTGCGGGGTATCGAAGCGCATTTTCGCCGCAGCCTGTTCAAGTGGAAGCATTTTCAATGCGACACGGTGCTGCCGGATTATTTTCCGGTACATATATCCGTGCATTCTACGGGCATCGGCATAGAGGTAAAAGAAAATACCTTGGACAGCGCGTATTCTGGCTCGGGTATCATTTCACATGAATATCTGGATCAGCTGCCCGACGAGGATGCGATAGAACGCCTCACTCTCCCTCGTATCACTGTCGACCATGAGGAAACCCAACGCAACATTGCGTTTTTACAGGAGCTGTTCGGGGATATCCTGCCCGTAAGAATCGTCGGCGAAAGCATCTACTGCGCTATTTGGGATGAGATACCGCGACTGCATGGCGTCGAGAACCTCTTCACGGACCTAGTCGATCGTCCCGAATTTGTGCACAAGATGATGCAAAGATTTACGGATATAAAAAACGAAACCTATAAGCAATTCGAGGAGCTCGGTTTGTTTGAACCTGCGCCGCTCTATATACACTGCACGCCCGCGCTTACATACGAGATGCCACCAAAGGATCACGAGGGTCCTGTGGCGCGTGAGCACATTTGGGGGCGCGGTATGGCGCAGATATTCGGTAGTATTTCCCCTCAAATGCACGAGGAGTTTGACATTTATTACGCAAAGCAGATATACGGCCAGTGTAAAATGGTCTACTACGGCTGCTGTGAGCCGCTGGACAAAAAGATAGATATCCTGCGCGCCAATTTCAAGACACTGCGTAAGATATCCATTACCCCATGGGCAGATGTACAGACAGCCTGCGCTGCCATCGGAAAGGATTACGTGCTGTCCTACAAGCCCAATCCCGCATTCGTAACAGGCAGCTTTGATGCCGATACGGTCAGGAGGGAAATCCGCAGCGTTCTCGATGCATGTAAACAGAACAACACACAATGCGAGTTTATACTCAAGGATATATCCAGCGTATCCTCACGCCCTCAGAACCTGATTGACTGGGAACAAACGGTCATGAACGAGATAGACAGATAGGTTAAATGTATAATAATTTATCCTGTACATTTTATGCACATTTTGTTATAATTCCCGACTATAAGAAGTTTGACCAAACAATCAGGGGGATGAACAGGATGAAGAAACATTTAATCAAGAAACGCTTACTGAGCATGGCGCTCATAGCAGTTATGACGGCATTTTTGCTGCCCATGACAGTATTTGCGGATACGAGTAATACGCCGATCAATCTAAAGGATGCGACTGCGGATACCTCGGGTGAAAACTGGAGTTGGGACAACACCTCAAAGACACTCTACCTAAACGGCGTGGATATCGACAGCGGCGCAAGTGCTGCTATTAGATTACCTAATTTTGCTTGTACGATCGAACTGACCGGCACAAACACGGTGACCTCGGTGTTACAACCAACTGGCTCAGATGATTTGGGTAAGGGTACGGTACATGCCCCCGCACATCTGACCATACGAGGCTCCGGCACATTGAATGCGTCAAACACATGGAGTTCCGGATTCACAAATGAAACAGCAGCAATCAGTGTACAGAATAACCTGACTATCGAAAGCGGCACTATAAATGCAACGATAGCCGGTAATAACAGCAACGGGCTGAGAATCCACTCCGGAAGTCTGACAGTCAACGGCGGTAATATCAACACAAGCGGTTCATGTGGGATATATGTCTCCTCATCTTCCGTGATCAACGGAGGTAATGTAAAGGCTATATCCAACCCTGTCTCCGGAACTTTTCCTTCTGCGATTTATTCTGCCTCTGGTTTCACCATCAACGGTGGGTATATTGAAGCCATAATAAACAACCACGATACACCAGGTAACATATACGCTATATATGCGGGCAGTGGAGATTTTATCATCAACGACGGCGTACTTAAAGCAAGCTCCGCTGATACGACAAACGGCCATACGTTTGGGGTATTTTTTAAAGAAAGAGCCGAATTTAACGGCGGGGAAACCACGGCAAGTGCGGGTAACGCCGGATCGGGCAAGATCAGCGCGGCTGTAATAGGGGGATTTGCAGGGTCTGTGCCTGGTAATATCCCCTCAAAAATCGGCACGATTATCCTTGCCGGCGGTATAACGGCAAACAAGGCCGGCGCATCCGGCAGTCTGTATACGCTGAAAGGTACGGGTACCCCATATGCGACATACTACACATATCTGTCGGAGAGCCCGGCAGACGGCAGTGCCCCGGCAAAGAACGTTGCCATCGCTACCTCGAAGCCAAACGCCGACAATAATGCCGCATTTATCGCATGGTCAAACTGGTACATATATACACTCCGCCAGCAGCTTGCAAGAAACGGTTCTTACGTAGGTGCAAGCGGCAGCCTAGTCGGCGGCTCTAGCTCATCGGACTTCGGATCCTCGGCAGCTAACGCCCCGGCTCCGCTGACCCTCACACAGGAGATCAATGCCGCGACAGTAGGCGGTACCGTACAGGCAAATATGAGCCCGGGTAAAGGCGTTACGAAATCAGAGCTTTTAGCCGCAAAGGGCAGTGACATAAACGTCGTGTTGAATTACGGAACATACAACTGGGCTGTCAACGGCAAAACGATCGGTGTATTAACAAATGTCGATGAAATCGACTTATCTATAACCGAATCCAAGCAAAACGGCGCGACGGTGCTGGATGTCGCTTATAGCGGCGCGTTACCGTTTACCGCAACATTGACCTATCCTGCAGCCGACGCAGCAAACGGAACAGCTATGTATCTATACAACAGCAAGAGTTCGACCGGCAAACCCGAGCAGCTCTCCGTCGGTGTAGTTAAAGACGGAATGGTCTCATTCCCGATCAAGTTCGCCTCACAATATACACTGACTGTTACAAAACTCAAGTAAAGAAAAGGATTAACACGGATAATAAACAATTTATGTTTATATCCGTGTTAATCCTTTTTAGTTTAAATCCCCTGCTGCTTTGATCTTTACGCGGCTTGTATTGCCCGGGTAATATGCGAGCGGTACATCCTCTACATCGATGATCTCCACGGTCTCGCGTATCGCACCGGCCGAAACCGCAAGCTCGATAGCCTGAAGCTTGGCGTTCGCTATAGCGGTGTCACGAGGGGTCTCGTCATAGCTGATGAGCTGCTCAAAAGTACCGCTGACCTTTGATATAGCGGAACCTATCGCGTTCGCGGTACCGAAATGCTCGGGGCACAGCGCTGTTTTCACGCCCGCAAATGCATCCGGCATGATGATAGAGCCACCACCCACCAGTATGATGTCCACATCCTCGTTCGAAACCTTCATCGAATCGATCGCATCCTCCACCATAGCGCGGATGGTGTCCATGGCCGTCCTCGCAAAGCCCTCGTCCAGATGCACGACCCTTGACTTGTCACCGAGCTCCACCATGCCCAATCGCACAGCGATATCGGTTGTGGTGACGGTGTCGCCGCCGAATACCAATGCCTGTTCGGTAATCCTATAACCGACACTGTCAGGGCCGACGGTCACACTGCCATCCGGCCTTTGACGGATGATCGAGCCTCCGCCCAAGCCGATTGATATGACATCGGGCATACGGAAATTGGTACGTACTCCACCGATTGTGACTGCCACGCTGGATTCGCGTGGGAATCCATTTTGGATCACGCCGAGGTCTGTGGTGGTACCACCTACGTCAATGACGATAGCGTTTTTGATGCTGCTCAGATAACTCGCACCACGAATTGAGTTCGTGGGGCCGCATGCAATCGTCAGGATCGGATATTTTCTCGCGTAATCCATCGTCATCAGCGTGCCGTCGTTTTGCGAGAGATAGACCTCCGCGTTAGTAACGCCCTCTTCGGCCAAGCTACGTGCAAAGCCCTCGGTAAACGACTGCGCGACACGATACAGTGCTGCATTCAGGATCGTGGCGTTTTCTCTCTCAATCAGACCCATCGAACCGATCTCACTTGATACGGAAACATGAATCCCCTCACCCATTACCTCCCGGCAGAGCTTTGCAGCCGCGAGCTCATGGTCGTTGCGCACAGTCGAGAATACACACGAAATGGAAACCGATTCCACCTTGCCCTTGATACCCTCGAAGAATGTCCGAGCAGCCGCCTCATCAAACGGAGCGAGTTGCTTGCCGTCATACTCGAAACCACCCCCGACGACAGCCGTAGCGACCGCTATGCGTTTCAGATCCTCTGCCCAGTCCACCATCGGCGGTATGCCTGTAGTAGCCGGGGCACCGATTCTGAGCACACCTATCGGCGCGAGGTTTTTACGCTCGACGATCGCGTTTGTACACTGCGTCGTGCCCAACATGGCCTGTGATATCTGGTCGGGACGAATACCCGACTGCTTCAACACGGCCTTCAATGCGCCGAGTATACCATCATAGACATCCGGGGTCGTCGGATGCTTTATCTCGGCGACAATTTTACGATCGGCATCAATCAAGACTGCGTCCGTATTGGTACCGCCTACGTCTATACCTAATTTATACATCAGCCCGACCCCCTTTCGATCTTACCTCGATCGGAATGTAATCCGTGTCGCAGCCGAAATAGCGCGGCCCCACGAGCTCTATGCCCTCGGGTGTACGCCAGAGCGGGAAGCATTGCAGACCAATAACCATTACGCGTTTACCGTATTTAAGCGCATCTGTAGGAACGGGATGGAAGGTCTCGGTGTCCACGAGGCAGATCAAGTCCGGAGTGGTAGCGAGTATCTGTCCGTCCACACTTGCGACGAGGTTCTCGTTCTGGAACTCGACATATGCTTGCTTGCCCTTATCCTCTGCGATGCCCTCGAGCACCACCTTACCGAAGTTGAACGCACCACGTACCTCACGCACGACATCGCTGATCTTACCCTTAAACAGCTTAATACCCTCAGAGAAGTTCAGGAACGCCTCCTCCGGGGTGCAGTCCGTTGTTTCCTTTACGCGACGGATAGCTTCCCCAAGCTTTTGGCTGCGTGTGACGATGCCCTGCACGCCGTATTTCTTCATCGTAGCCCCATCCATTGCGTAAAGCGAAACCGATACAGAACCGCCGCAGCTCATCGTGACCGCACGCGCCAGTTCCTCGGTCCATTTATTCGTGATCGTGCGGAATATCGCACAGTTGCCCTTTTCATCGGTCAGCGCCATAGGGGTTGCCGAGACACCGCCTATCGTAAACGTTACCATCTGCAGCTCCGGAAACGCACGCCCCATACCATCTACATCCACCATCGGCAGACCCAAACGTGCCGATGCCGCGATCGGCAGCATCGAGTTTACGCCACCTGCCTCTATGGGCATAAACGCATATATGGGTTTGCCAAAAAATTGTGAAACCGTATCGTACAAGGTCTTATATTCATTGCCGCCGATAGCCTTTTCGCCCAAAATCGTAGGCGCGCCCATCATAGCGATAGGCACTATCAACGCATCGTCGGGCACCTCATCGGGTTCGAGCAGTGTGACGGGTCCGCAATCCTGCACCGCGCCGATCGCCACGAGCTTACCGATGTAAGGATCTCCGCCGCCGCCCGCACCGAGCAGAGCCGCGCCGAGCGCGATATCCTCTATCTCGGGTATACCGATCTTTCGCAAGTCAAACACTCCTTCTCTTATCTAACAGCACATACACCAACAACGAAACGACGATACCGTTTACCGGACCCACAAAGAAAGGGGTGTTAAGCCATGAAAGCGCACCGGTAGCACCCTCCAAAAACGGTGCAAACGTACCTCCTGTGATGCACGCAACGAGCGCACCCACAGCAAAGGCTATAACACCGGCAGCATGGAAACCGTCACGCAGCTTGAAATTGTTTTTGTTACCGCCGCCGACTATCCAATAATCAGCTATTATTACACCCGCAAGCGGAGGAATGAGCGCGGACATCAGGCTTAAAAAGCCTGTAAACTTCGCCAGTAGGCCAATAGCCGCAAGCAGAGTGCCTGCACTACCCGCGATAGCGGTGGTCATCTTGAATTTACGTTCATCAAAGCCCAACAGATTCGACAGTGCCAAGCCACCCGAATATGCGTTGGTTACGTTGGTTGTCCAAGTGGCCAACACCAGCGCAACCAGTCCGATAGCAGGTACGCCCACAGATGCAAGGATAGCACTGATGTCGTACTGACCTGTTACGAGGCTGAGCACTGCACCGATCAAGAGCATAAACAGCCCTGCTGGGATAACGCCGACGATCGACGACTTTATAACATCACCACGGTTCTTTGCGAAACGGCAATAATCACCCGAGATAACCCCACCCAATGCGAATGATGCTACTACCATGCTGATGCCGAACACCAGTCCTGCCGAAGCCTCTGGATTATATGCTGTGAGCTTTGTAAATCCGTCATTCTGCGTCATACCGGCCCATACACCGTAGAGGCAAACGATAACAAGCAGTGGTACGGCTATGTAGTTCAGATACTTTAGACCCTTAAAGCCCGCGCATGCGGTCACTAACATGATGCCTCCCCAAAGTATCGACGACAACCAAACCGGGATATTTATACCCGTCAATGTGCCTAACATCGCCGCAAATGAAGCACCGCATACAGCAGACTGTATGCCAAACCACCCTATACATGCGATCGCAAGTAATAAACTGATGATATATTGAGCACCCTTTTTACCGAGAGCGCCCGAGGCCATAACCGCTACCGGTATGCCCGTGTCGCAAGCCTGCATACCGATGAATATCATGTACGCGCAGATCAGGCCATAACCGATCAATATGGATATAACGATCTGAGCCAGCGACAGACCGCCGCTCGACAATACACCACCGATCATCAGGCAAGGTACGCAGATCATACCGCCTGCCCATACCATTGCGATAGAACCCCAACTCTGCCGTTGCTCCGGCTTGATTTCAAAACCTGTTGACTTTTCGTTCATTTACCAAACCTCTTCCCAAATTATAAATGCCGTTATAATACTAAACGGTAACTAATATTATAAATAATTCACTATACAACGCATATATCCGCACAGCAAAAAAAAGCTGTAGGTTCATTGTCCAAAAGGACAATTGCCTACAGCCTTACTATATATCAGCTTCATTAATTTAGATCTATCGTGACATGAGCCGCCTCAATACGCATGCCTCATACAACGCAAAGCGTTCGGGCATCTTTGAAACAGCATAACCCAAGCGCTCCTGTATCCGTTGTATGCGATATTTAACGGTATTCTTGTGCACGCATAACTGCTCCGCCGCTCGCGTAACGCTGCCCTCGGCATCCAGCAGTAAAACCTCGAGCGTCTCACGTAGCTGTACCCCGTCCACACTCTCATCTACCGGACGCAGCGGAAACAACCTCCGCATGCGTTCCTCGACAGCAGCCTCACCCTGCTCCAATACCGAGCGGCAATGCTGAGTAAACAGGATGTCCTGTAGCGTGTACCACGGCCTGTGAGGCCAGACCGCACATAACGAAACCTGTTGCTGTCGGTTAGCAAGAAAGGCCTTCCGTACATCGGCTGTTGTGGCCAGATTATTACAAACGGTCAGCGTGGCATTTAATCCATGCTCCTGCAACATTTGAGCAAGGGTGTCGGCCAGCGTAGCATGATCCTGCAGTGCGGAATTATCGAAAAACAGAACGAGATCATCCTCATAGAAGTCCATTACAAGCGTTTGGCAATGCGGAGCCAGTAAATCCCGAACCAATGCGGGCAGCATTTGAAGAAATCGATCCCTTTGCTCAGCGTCGTTGCCGCGCAACACCCACATCGTGTGTATCGATGCTACATCGATATGGAATATCTCAGCCAGGCGGCGCATCTTGAGCGGCTCGTCCTTTAGGATCGCTCGCACCAGCTCTGTTATGACCGGCTCGGCATGATGTCGACTCCATATATTCACCGCGAGCTGCACGAGTTCGACACATTGGCGCACAGTTTCGCCTGAGAGCATATCTCCGGCCTTGAGCAGCAGCAGTTCCATCGGGGCTCCATGTACCGACAGCGAACAGCGATAGACCCTCACCGTACCCCCGGCCAACGGCAGCACATCACCCTCCGCCGGCAGAGACGGCAGTAATCCCTCCAATTCATCTTGCAATGTACGCGGCCAAGCCGCCAGTCCAAGCGCACGATGAGCCGAATCCGTCAGCAATACGGACGTACGTATTCGGTCGCTGAGCATTTTAAGTACAGAATCCACACTACGCTGATGCTCGGGCAACAGTGACACGCGCTCCAGTATATCCGTAACCAGCGTAATGCTCTGCTGCTGATCCTTAAAGATCGCCTCCATTACCTCGCAAATGACCTCGCTGTATCGGAGGTTCATCCGGTTCTCGGGCATGCAGATCAGCGGGAAGTCCAATTCATCAGCCGTTTGTATTAACCTCGGATCGATACTCGGTAAGAAAATGCCCACATAATACAGGATGAGCCCGACCTCACCGACCTGCGCAAGCCGCCGGATGTTTATGCATTGCGCCTCCACATCCTCACGTATGTTTATAAAACCCGTGATTACGAGCTCACCGCCATTAAAGTCCATACTACGGTAGATACACTGCTGCAGCATGCTCGGCTCCACATACTCGAGCACAGACACCGACGACACCGGACGGGACAAGCCCGCATGCCCTGCGACCACACGCGCCTCGCGCAGACACGGCAACTTTAATATATCTGAGATAGCGATACTCATCCCGTTCCTCCTAATTCACAGTCTCACGTATATGTTAGACCACCACAGAATCACAATTCTACATATATAGATTTCATTTATATATCTACTGTGAATGTATTGATCTACATATATTGTTCATATATTTCTTGTTTCAACTTGACAAGAGGTTCATCTAAAGGGTCTTTTACTAAAAAGTCAAACAAATAGTTATGTAGTAGTTCTTCACCACTTAAATAATAGTAAATACATATTCCATGATTCATATAATATACTTGAACAAATTCCTCTTCTAATCTATTGTTTGCATCATTTTCGTCTATCCCCTTTATGCTTCCACAAGATTCAGAAAGAATTCTCGGAACGGTCGGTTTTCCCGCTTCCATTAGCTCCAACAATCGCTGTAACCTCTCTAATATTTTTCCCATAAAATCTTGGAATGTAGCCTTCATTGTGTTTCAATGTTATTTTTAAGGTAGCTCTATTAAATGCAATAGTATATTCCGGACTAAATGAAATTCCATTATCAATATTTAGATAATCATACTTTGCTTTCCATAAATAAAGAAGTTTCATAAGCCACCTCGTAAAAAAATTTCTTTAAGTGTTCATGGTAAATATATATCAAGACACCGTACCCGTCAATCGTCACACGATGCTGAAATAAATTTTCCTCCAGCCCCATCATTAGTATTCAAATCTTCGTGCTAATAACCATATCTCAAATACATCATCAGATTATCTTTATACCCCTTAGAGCCTGTTTAGTATCTTGCTTTGAGGGAGTTTTTTAGCGAATTATTAGTTATACAAGGAAACGCCGACGACGCATAAACGAAGATAGTTATGCGAGGAGGCGTTGACGCAGTAGAACGTAAAATTCGCAAAAAACTCACCGAATGGTGATACTAAACAGGCTCTTAGACGGCTTCGTATACTCGTCATACAAATCGGACTAACACGCCATAAATCGTCCACATTGTTTGTCTATGAAAGAATCAAACCATATGATATAATTTAAAAAGCATAGTCAATCGGGCGGTTGGCTTCTCCCTCGGAAGGGGGGTGAGGCATCTTGACAACATTTGAAGCATTGATGTTAATGTTAACCTTCGGGTTATTAGTCATAGCGATAATGAAGTACAAGAGCGGAAATACAAAAAAATAACCGCCCTCCAAGCAAGGTCAACGGTTATTTTTCACTAAAGACTAACTGTGAAGCCAATCGCTATTGGCTATGTCAGAGTGTCAACGTTGCAAGCGTTGACACTCGTTTTGTTTCTGAATATATTATACCCACACTCTTGTAAGTTTACAACATAAACTTGCAAGCATTTACCTGCTCATACCCATACCTCAGATATGTCATCAGATTATCGATATACCTCTTCGACGGATTGATATACTCATTATATCCTGCGGACGGACACAGTATGAAACGTCCGCTTTTTTTACCCGCTTCGACGCATTCCTTGATCAATCGCTTTACGGTATCTTCGTCTGATTCAAGTATGTCCTGTATCTCGATATTCCCCTCCAGGCCTATCCTATTACCGTATTTCGTGACGATCTCGTTCATGTCCACATCGCCGTTTTTCGGCGGTTCGAGTGGGTTCAACACGTCTACGCCCATTTCAATATAGCGGTCCAGCAACGTTGCGACCTTGCCGTGGCAATGCACCCAGACATATCCGCCGCCGTTATGTATCTCGTCGCATATCTCCCTATCGTATTTTAACGCAAAGTCATCGAAATCCCTATACGACATCAGAGGTGGTATCAGAAGCTCCGGTCCGACCCAGCCGAACGGGGCTTTGATGCCCGCGTTTAGTGCGTCCTTGACATGCTCCTTTATACGCGAGGCAAAGGTCTTTATGGCCTCGTCTACGAGCTCACGGCTGTCTACACTTAAAAGTGCCAAGTTCTCGGAGCCCGTGAGCATGTAAAACGCATACGCGGAATGATGAAGATTAAACAGGCATACCCCCTTATCACCGGTGCGTCTGTCCATTTCAAGGAACGCGCTACTATCAAAATCAAACGGCGCGTAGTCGACCGATAATATCTTCTCGATATCTTCCTCGGTTGATACTGCATATTTCATAGCATATCCGGGCTCACCTATCGTTGAATACCTATATACTGCATGCAGCTCGCCCTTTGGGGTCGTGTAATAGGTGTGTCGATCTATCCATGTCTCTTGATCTGTGGGCTTATCCTCGGTGCGTACCATTTCCTTACAGTTCTTGCCATACAGTATGTCAAATTCCGATCCCGAGCCTGTAAATATATCGCTGAGTTCGAGCGCAAGCTGTGAAACAGGCATGTAATCCGGATGCAGCAGCCCGCTGTGATCGATCCCCTGCCCCCAGAGCTTTAACGCCGGGCGGTCGATCTCCTCGTTTCGGAATATCCTCATCAGTCGTTCGCGTGATGTCATCATATTAAATATACTCCAATACCCCGAACGGCGTTTCCTGAGACTTTATCGCCGTCGTAATAGATTTAGTTACAACCTCGTCCGCCGATACCTCGTGACCGGTCTTTGACGACATATAGATTCCCTCGGAGATCAACATCGTTTGCAATGCAATCTCAGCGGAGTTGATCAGCTTGCTCTCACCCGAAAGAACACTGACCCAATGCGCCTGGCTCTCGTCCATGCTCTTCAGCGACGGGTCGATTTGATGCGTGCGATATACCTCCGCGTCCAAATCCAATACGGATGTGAGCGGATAACCCGACTGTTCGCTGATCAACTTGAGTTCGTTGTTATTAAGTGACAGCCCGGCCTTCGATCCACAGATCATACTGCCCGGGAACGGCTCTGCATTGATCGCCCAGGATTCGATGATATCGAGCGTCATACCCCCGGCCATCTTTACAAGGCCCACGCCGAGTTCCTCTACATCAAAGCCCGATAGCTTTTGCCTGCCTGCGTCCATATCCATTTCCTGATACACCGCACCCGAGATACGCTCGACCTTCGGCAGATCCGACAAATGCAGCAGCTGTGAGATATGGTATACACCCATGTCGTAGAGCGCGCCACCTCCCGCCCAATACATGCTGTTGAATTCCTTTTCCGCATAGCCGTCCACATAGGGTCTGCCACGACGCCTGTAACCATACGAGCGCATATGATACAGCTTGCCGAGTACGCCGTCTTTTATGAGCTTCTTGGCCGCGTGTGTCTGCGCGGTATATAAGAACGCGAGCTGCACATGCAGCATCTTGTTGTTATCCTTTGCGGCGTTAACGATAGCGAGTGCGTCTGTGTAGCTGCCCGCGAGCGGCTTTTCGCAGTAGCAGTGCTTACCCGACTTCAGCACCTCTATCGCAAGCGGCGCATGCAGGTTGTTATGTACACAAACGTCTACAGCGTCTATATCGTCACGCTTTAACAAGTCACGGAAGTTTGTATATCTGTTTTCTATATCGTACTTATCACAGAATGTGTTTAACCTCGCCTCGTCTATATCACATGCCGCTACGACCTTTGCGTTAGTGTCCTTGTAACGCTCAATATGCGTATGTGCTATGACACCCGTACCGATTAAGCCTATCCGAACTTCCTTCAAGCAAATCCCCTTCCTATTTCATCCTGAGATTTAACCCTTGACCGACGGAGGTGCGTCCGGCCATTGTCCGTCGTATGTTAGAGGCATCAGCGCTGACTTTAACATCGTAAGCTGCAGACCCGCGTTGTTATACTCGTTGATACCCGAATGATGCTCGACCGTCCAGCAGCCGAAATATCCCTTATCGGAAAGCTTCGGTACGATTTCATGCGCGCGCATGCTGTGCGGGTAATCCATATGCATATGCATGGCGTAGTTTATTAGCTGGATATCGTTGGCGTCTCTTTCCTCATCCGTGTTCGCGTCCGTCCAGCCGCCAAGGTGCAGCAGTATGCCGTAGTTCTCGATCTTACGTTCCTCGATCATGTGCTTTGTGAGCTTTAAAAACTCAGGGAACATACGCGCAGCGCCCCAGTGGTTCTCGGGCCCGAGCTTCGCACCGAACTCGGCCGCGAGCCTGCAATACTCAGCGTATTTATCCGTCACGTATTTGAACTGCTCGTCGGACATGCTTTCCTCGCGTACGCCTACATCGATACGTATTGTTTGTGCACCGAGCTTCCTCGCAACCTCTATGCACTTGAGAGCGCGTTCCTCGTTCTTCTTGCGTATCTCCGGGTCATTGTCCCAGACATGCGCCTCATCACAGCAGAGGTTCACAACCCTGAGCCCGCGATCCTTTACATGCTGCGCGACCATGTCGATATAGTCATCCTCATAACTGTCGAAAAAGCCGTTCCAGATATCCGCTGTCGTCAGGTTGTATCGATACTTCATGCTCTCGAGATAACCGAAGATATTCATAGCGCCGCAGTTATGCAGCCCGTGGAACGAGTAGGACATTATTGCAAAATTGTTTGCGTTCATTAATACTCCCCTTTCATGCAAAGTCTCAGATGATCGAGCGCTTGCTTCATATAGCGTACCGGATTGTCCGTAAACTCTACCTCTATAGAGATATTGCCATTATAGCCGACATTCTTTAACGCCCTGATCACGGCAGTATAGTCCACAAGGCCTACACCGCATGGCAGATTACCACGCGTGAGTCCGTCTGAGTCCTTTGCATGAACATTAAAGATGCGATCACCGCCGAGCATGTATATAGCGGTCTCTACATCTATGCGCTGATTCATCAGATGCGCGGTATCGAGCTGTATGCCAAAATTCGGCTTGTTTACATCCTCGAGCACCTTTAACATCGCATGAGGGGTCGAGCACAGCGACTGCGGGAAGCATTCGAGCGCAATACGCAGCCCTGTATCGGCTGCTATATCGCAGGCCTTCGACATCTGCGAGACATAGTTATCCCAATCCTTTTCCCAGCTGTAATCATCGGGCAGGTTAGATGTCGTCTTCTCGGACGGTGAACCGGCTCTGTTGGGCTTAGCTCCAAACGGCCCCGGTATGATGCACGAGATCGTAGACGCACCGAGTGCCTTTGCGGCTTGTGCACATTTAGCAAAGTAATCGAGCTGCTTCTGCTTTATCGCCGGGTCGATTTGATTCCATAGATTTGACTGGAACACAAGCCCAGCGACCGTAAGGCCGATGCCACGGCAATACTCGCCGATACGTGTTGCAGTCTGATCGGTGAAATATGTATCGAGCGAATCAAAGTCCGACAGATAATCGATGATATCAAAGCCCAATGCCTTGACCCCGTCGGCTATGCGCTCGAGGCTGTCGCCGACCGGTAAGTCCTCAGGCGTGAGGGTCCAGCCCCACGCCACGCTACCTATCTTCATAATATACTCGGCATCACGATCTCGACCTCTTTGTGGAGCTTCGAGGAACGATAGATACCGTCGCAGATAGCCTGATTGTAGATGATCTCCTCACCCGGAATCGGTGCGGGTCCGTTTGTTTTCACAGCGTCTACGAAGTCGCGGACCTTTGCGGCGAAGATGTCTTTGTGCTCCATACCCTCATATGCGTTAAACGGATACGATGGCAACACATAACTGTCGATCTGATTGCCGTCCACATCGGTATAGTACATCACGCGGGTCTGTTTATTGGTCTCATCAAAGCCGTTTCTGACCTTGATGGCACCCTCGGTGCCGAGCCAGAGGGTATCACCCAATGAATCCGCGTGCATAGCCCAGCTCTGCTTGAACACGAACGTGACATCACCTTCCATACGCACGAGCGCAACGGAGAAATCGTCAACATCGAAATGCTCCGCATCCGGCCAGTATTTGGGGTTCTTGCCAAAGTAGTCCGTCGCGATAGCGGAGACCGTGAGTGGCTTCGGGTAATGCAGTGCATGCAGACATTCGTCGATCGAGTAGCAGCCGATGTCACCGAGGCAACCGTATCCGGCCTTAGCCTTGTCTACGAAAGTCCCCTCGGGTATACCGCGACGGCGACCGCCGCCCGATTGCACGTAATAGACCTTGCCGAGCGCACCCGAGTTGATCATGTGATCCACCTTGCGGCGCATGTAGTCGTAGCGCGGCTGGAATCCGATTGTGAGTATCTTGCCGGATTTCTTCGAGGCCTTGACCATGTCGGCGGCCTCCTGTAGCGTAAACGACATGGGCTTTTCGCAGAGTACATGTATACCGGCCTCGAGCGCCGCTATCGTACAATCCGCATGGGTTGTGTTGTATGTACATATGCTCACGCCGTCCATCGCCACGGCCTTGACCATCTCATGGCAATCCTCAAAGGCCGGGGCCTTTTCGAGACCGTATTTATCCAAAAACGCGCGTGCCTTTCCGGGTACGATATCACATGCCGCTACGACCTCGA
>CAZUNC010000043.1:0-16102 GCA_964621475.1 uncultured Defluviitaleaceae bacterium
AAAAGAGTATGATACAATATCCAAGGAAATGGACTCTTTAAAAGCACAACTCCAACTGATAGAGAATGGCAAGGCTGAATCCTATATTCAAGGGCAACGTATTTCGGAATTAAAAGAGTACATCCAAAGCCAAGTAGAAGAGATGAAGTCATTTGATACGGAGTTATTCCGGCGCCTTATCGAAAAAGTAATAGTTCACTCAATGGTGGAAGTAGTATTTATTTTCAAGACGGGCGATGATCTTCGAGAGATATTAGAATAAAGTCGAAATTAAGTACATTTTAATGATAATGTGTTTTCTGATTGAACTTTATATGAACTCAACGCAGGCGGTCTCGAAATGGGAGAACGGGCACTCGCTGCCCGAGACTGCGCTGCTACCGGAGCTTGCGCGTGCACTCGGCGTTAGTATCGACACATTGTTCAATCAAGGTGACTTATTAATACTGGATGCACGCTTTGGAGACGGCTTCGAGGCTCACAATGTCACAAAACGTATGAATATACTCGTAGAAAACGGTGTGCTCGAGAGTGTAATCACCGCCGCCGCTCTGGGTTGTTCTGAAACCTCAACGCAATGCGGGCGTGTGCGGTATCTGACAGTGAAATATCAGACGCGTGCGGGTATATGCCACACCGTCTTTAAAGAAAACGACAGGTTAAAGCTCACAAGTAACGATGTGCCGCGCACTCTACCCACAACAGGGCTTGAGATCATAGCGGGCAGTTACGGTACACAAGCCCGGCACTATGATGTGATGAAGCGTATAGAGCATTTCCGCGTGTTTAACTGGGATGCCTACCACGCAAACCACGAAATATTTCCGAGTGATCCCGCAAACGATACGACAGAATATCTGACGCTTGTATACCTTAACACGGACGGCATACAATTTGCCACCTGCGCCGAGGGTGAGGCACTCGCGTATGACGGGAATAAAACACGTCTTTATCGGCAGCTTGCGAGCGGCGAATATTACATCCCGGACGTACACGTGATGGAGCCGTTCGGTGCTGGCAAGGAATGCTCATGGGCACACGCGCTGACGGTCGCGCTACAGGCGATGGGCGTAAGCACGAGCTATGAGGAGGTCATGGGGGTTTCAGGGGCATGTTATAGGATAGCGTTCTGCTCGCCCGGGTGGGACTACAGCTCGGTGGACGGCCTCGTGGCATATGATTACGCGACCCCCGGTTATGCGGCATTCGGTTATACACCAGAGATGCACAGCCGCATCGAAAAAGCGGACAGACCCGCGCACCGCTCGCGTATCACAAAGGAGTTACGAAACAACATGCCCGTGCTCGGTATAAACCTACGTGTAGCGCACGAATGGGGGGTGATCTGCGGCTATGCAAAAGACGGCGAGGATCTATTCTGCCGCACAAAGTACGATATCGAAAGCCTCGATGGGCCCGAGGCCCTGCGTGGCAGATACCATTACGACTATCTGTACGTAGACAACTGGCCGTTTTTGCTCTGTTACTTCAAGGCGCAACAAAAGCCACCTACTCCACCCGAAAATCTGCTTGCGTCTTTACGAGTATTTGCGGACTGCGCGGCGAAGGAAGGTAACGGCGGCTACCACATGGGCTTCAAGGCATACGAGGTATGGTCTGCCGATCTACGTGACGACATGTTCTACGAGGGCTGTGACGATGAACTCCTCGCCAGACGCTTTTCGGTCGACCAGTTCTGCACGCTATCACTCGCTGATGCGCGGCGTTCGGCACATGCCTATCTCAAGAACGCAGTCGAGGTAAATACAAACACACCCGAATATGACACGCTATTAAAGATCGTTGAATGTTTCGAAAAGATATCCGAGATAGCCGGACGGATGAACCGGATGTTAGACAGCGGCGAATACCTCGAGGGCGAAAGGGCTCGGCGTTTCTGGACCGCCGAGATGCGTCATACCCAAGCCGATATGCTGGACGAAATGGCAAGGGTAGAGCATGAGGCGTATATGCTCGCCAAGGGGATTTAGTAAAGACGAAGTGTGTTAAGCCTCCGGTATACTCTGAGGGAAGGTAAACACATTGCACGGGTCATATGCTTCTTTTACCCGATACAGCTCCCGCGCGTTGCCGCCGAAATAGTTTTTAACATAGTTAGGCAGCTGCAATAGCGGAAAGTTGATATATGAGCCCTCTGTAACATTGTATATCTCAGGGAAGTGATCTACTACCCACCGGCGGTTGTCTTGGGCATATACATCATCATCCCAAACCGACTGTATCAATATGATGTAGTTTGCTTCCCTGAAATAGAATGCCGTTTCATCGGGTAATATGCTTTTTACCTTTCCGCCCAACCCATAAACAGACAGCGATGTCAGCACCGACCCCAGCGGTCGCGGAGCATTCACAATGTCTGTCAGTTTAACTAACTCATTTCTTGAATAATACCGGTTAACAAATCGCCCTGTAGACTTGAACTTTTCTGATGGAGGGTAGCTGCTCTCTACCAATCGGATTATTTCATGGAAGGAAGCGTACCGTATGGTTTCATCTAATCGCTCGGTAAAGTAAAACGGTGCAAGCAAGGCTTTTGTTCTCACCGGATTTCCATAACAGATACCGCGCATGAATATATAAATACCGTCCGCCTCTGTGTTGTAAACCCCGGCTTGCACGTTTATATCAGGGCTCACAGAGACGATCCATCGTTGAAAGATATCCATAAACTTTATCTGCATTTCCTGATCTGCATTTGGATAAAACAACTCAAAATATGTTACCTTGCCTGTTTTTAGTGGCAGTCGGAATGTCAGCGATACCACTGCACCGAAATTCCCTCCACCCGCTCCGCGCAGCGCCCAGAATAGTTCCGCGTTTGTATCCTCGTTTGCGGTCAGTATACGCCCGGTGTAATCCACCATCTCGGCCTCCAACAGTGAATCGCACACCAGTCCATAACGCCTGGCTGATAATCCCCAGCCACCGCCAAGGCAAATGCCGCTGATACCGACCGTTGGGCATGTGCCGCTTGGAAACGGATAACCGCGTCGGGACACAGCTTCATATAGCTGACTGTTTTGTACGCCCGCACCTACGGTTACCGTCCCGCGGATCTCATCTATCTGTATATCATTTATCCTACTCACATCAATCACAAACACCTGGTCGCCTATCGAATAGCCCTCGTAATTATGTCCCCCGGAACGAATCCTGATCGGAATATTCATCTCATATGCGCAGCTCACCGCACAGGAAACATCGTATGCATTATCACAATACGCGATCACAGACGGATATCGTTGTACAGCCCTATTCCATATTTGTCGGTCTATATTATAGTCTTTACTGCCGGGAGTGACGATTTCCCCTTGTATACTGCACAAAATCATATGGTATAACCCCTTTTAATCACAAGTTATACTCCAGTATATGTTTCGTGTAGCGTAAATGAAAAACTATCCCGTTTAGAACGCGTCCTTTACGAGCTTCATGCTGTGCGGTTGCACTGCGAAGCATTCGGCGCGCTGCTTGCGTATCAGAGCACCGCGTGAACGCGAGAGCGCGTCGTAGTATTCGAGATATTTAAACCACGGTGAGTTGTTTGTGAGCCATAACTTTTGGATGGACTGATACCAAGTATCGTAGCCGTCCGTCACATCCACAAATACATATGGCGTAAAGCCTGTAGCATCCTCCCAGTTCTCGGCATAATACGGGCCGCTCGCCCAATACGGTGGGTTCTCACGCTCGAGCCCACGTAGTGCCGCATAGAATATTGCGTCGTTTACGGCCCTCGAGGTCGTGATGTGATCCTTGTGCATGCTCTCGGTCCAGTGCGTCAAGATCACGTCGGGCTTCTCCGCACGGATGATATCGCATAACCTCATGCGCAGCTCGTCGTTGTCCGGCGCCTCACCGTCCGGATACCCGAGGCAGATAAACTTGCCACCCAGATCGGCCGCGAATTCACCCGCGCATCGTATGTTCATCGCCTTAAACTCTTCGATATTTCCATTTGGTGGCGCTCCGCGCTCACCGGCTGTCACAGCCACAGTCGTTATCCTGTCACCTAAAGTAAAATGCTTTGCGAGCGTCTTTCCGCAGGTCAGCTCCGCGTCACCGATATGCGCGCCGATCGCCATTATATATCTCTTCTGTCGCTCCATGCCTATCCCCCTCAGCTATTCTTTGTCATGATCGCATAGGTACGGTATATCTTCATGCCCCATGTGGCGTAGATATCCAGATTTCGCCCACCCGTCCACAGAAAATACGTATAGAACACACGTTGATTGACCATGTGCTGCATCATCTCGTTAAACAGCACGGAGCCAAGGCCTATGCCCTGAAGTGCCGGACTCGTGCCGAACGGGCCGAAGCGTTCCTCGGTACCGTCCATCGAGCGCATCACAAAGCCGACGGTCTTACCCTCGGCGTTCTTTGCTACGACCAAACGCCGCTCGGCGTAGCCGGACACGATCAGTTCACGCACATTGGGCAGCCAATACGGAAAATCCTCGCGCATGAATGCAAACAGCGACAGCGCATCGCCTGGTTCATACAGCTTGAAGTCATAACCCTGTTCGATGAGTTGCTGCTTCTTTTTCTTGTATTTCTCGGGATATTCGTATTTGTGCAGTTCCATGTCCATCGACACGCATTCTCCGCGTTTCTCATATCCGGCATTTATAAAGAACTCAACACCCTCCGGATAGCCTTCTATATCGACACCCGGACAGAAATAGTTCGTCGCATATGTACCTATATCGATCTTTGTTACGCCCTCATCTTTTAATCTGCGCTCGATCTCCGCTAAGAGCATCCTACCTATACCGCTCCGGCGGCAGCATGGGCTCACACCCATCGCAACGATCCAGCCATGCCCCTTATCCAGACCCGCGATCTCGTCGTGTACCCGTCTCGTTGTCCCATATACAAAACCGCAGGGCTTATCCCCTTCAACAGCGAACAGGAACTTCTCCGCGTCGAAATTTACATCATATACAATGCGCTTGTAAAAATTGTATGCGTCTATGCTGTCACTCTCAAAGCAATCATTCCATAACTTCACCGCCATATCCGCGTCCGTTGATCGGTATGAGCGTATCTCCATATTCCCACATCCTTAGCAATGATTTAGTAGATCAAATACTTGCTTCGTAGCTGTTCAAATGCCCTCGCGTCGCTCTCCCATTTCGGTAGTAACATATCCATATCTATATCTGAGGTTCGTAGCTCGTCCGTGCCCGCAAGCAGGTCTATGAAAGGTCGCCCTCCCTCTCTGAACGGCGGTAGCCATTCAAATTTATCCGGGTTTTGATCCCTTACGGCCTTCAGCATACGTAACCCAAGCGCTACAGGCTTTAATGCGTTGCGGTCTGTTATATGAACCTGTACCCCTCGGCAGAGTTCACCCTTGTGCTTAGAAAAATACGGTTCAAAATACGCGGGTCTAAACAACACACCGCCGAGTTTTTGTGCGTTTAGGGTTTTAGCGAGCTTTTCCGCATCCAGCCATGGCGCGCCGATCATCTCAAACGGCTTGGTCGTGCCGCGGCCCTCCGAGAGCTTGGTGCCTTCAAAGAAGCAAGTGCCGTTATAGAGTGCGGCGGTATCCGGCGTCGGCATGTTCGGGCTCGGCGGTATCCAATATAATCCACTCTGATCGAAATAGCTACGCCTGTCCCAGCCTGTAACCTCAGCGATCAAAAGCTCGCATTTTATACCGTATTCACTGTTCATAAGCCGTGCGAGTTCACCCATCGTGAGCCCGTGTCGCTGCGGTATCGGCGCGATACCTATAAATGACTTGAAATTCATATCGAGGATGTTGCCCTCCACATCGACGCCGTTTATCGGATTTAACCGATCAAGCACCAAGAAGGCCTTATTATGGCTCGCACATTCCTCCATCACATTTCTCATCGTGGAGATAAACGTATAAAAACGGCTGCCGACATCCTGCACATCTATCGCCATGATATCGACCTGCTCGAGCATCTCGGCTGTTGGGCGGCTGCCCCCTCCGTAGATGCTGTATACAGGTAAGCCCGTGTATTCATCTGTGTATGTATCCACCTTTTCGCCCGCCGCTATATCGCCACGCACGCCATGCTCCGGCGAAAATAACGCGACGAGATTTGTTTCCTCGCGTAACACATCCACAGTGGAGCGCAAATCCCGCGTCAAGCCCGACGGCGCTGTGATGAGCCCTATACGCGCACCACCCGCGAGAGCCTTGACCCTATCAATATTGTCAATCCCATTCCTTACCGGCATACATACCCCCCAAATCTATTACAAATCCATCAGATAATGCTTACACGCAGTATAGCATATTGTTGAATCATTTCAAGTTGCAGGAAAATTTGTTATGAAACGATAATATTTTTTGTTTAGAACATTTGACATTCCTGTTACAGTATTAAGCAAAAGGAGGTTTATATAATGACATTTAACAAAATGGCAAAGAGATTATTAGCGTTAGGGCTCACGGCTACAATGGCGTTCTCACTGAGCGCGTGCAGCACTAAGAACAACGGCTCAGCCGAAACAACGGGCAGCACTACCGCGACCACCGAGACACCGGCAGCTGATACCACTGAGGCCGCCGAAGCCACAGACACGACGCAGGCCCAAGACAACACCACCACGGAGGCAGCAGCCACAGGCTTTGATCCGCTCGGTGCGTATGAGCAGACCGTCACATGTACCTTGGGTAGATCCACCGTTCAAAACCCCAAGCTGCCCGATGGCGCAAGCTATGAGGACAACGCCTACATGAGCTGGGCAAAGGACCGCTTGAACGTACAGCTTACAAATGCGTTTGAGGCAATGGGTGGCGAGGATTACGACAGACAGGTATCGCTTGCGATTGCATCCGGTGATCTGCCGGATATCATGATCGTATCACGTGATACGATGGATGAGATGGTAGAAAACGAATTGATAGCTGATCTTACGGACAGCTACAACAACTTCGCGAGCCCCGTTATCAAGGACATCTACGATTCATTTGAGAACAGGGCATTGGGTGCGGCTACATACGATGGTAAGCTGATGGCGTTACCGGCTGTCTCAGGCGACGGCGCACCGGCTATGGTATGGATCCGTCAGGACTGGCTAGACAAATTGGGCCTTGCGATCGATACGGACGGAAACTCACGTATCACGAGAGATGAAATGGAAGGCGTTGCGAAGGCCTTCATCGAGAAGGATCCGGGTGGCAGTGGCAACCCTGTTGGTATCGCATTGAACTACGCAATGGACGGCGGTTATAACTTCGGTATCGTGAGTGTTGCGGGTAGCTTTGGCGCACATCCGAAGCGTTGGCTCCAGGCTCCGGACGGCAGCATCTTCAATAGCTCAACCTCACCGGAAATGAAGGAAACGCTTGGATACTTTGCTGATCTGTTCAAGCAAGGGCTGTTGGATCCTCAGTTCGGCACAAGAACCTGGGAGGATATTACCGCGCTGATGACAAACGGCCAAAACGGTATAACCTTTGGCGTATGGCATATACCGGACTGGCTCCTGAGTAATGTCAAGTCAATGGATCCGGAAGCCAATTACTCGGCATTTGCACTCGAGGACGCAAACGGCAAGATCAATGTTGCGCATGGCTCATCAGCATACAGCTTTGTAGTAGTCAGGAACGGCTACGAGTATCCGGAGGTTGCTGTTAAGCTTATCAACCTGTTCCATGACGAGAGAAAGAAATCAAAGACACTTGCGCAGGACGCGCCCGAGGTCGCTCAGTATGAGAGCACGGGTGTAGACGGATCCACAAGACCGCTTGCGATAGAGGTAAATAGGAGCGACGCATTGTTGTATGAGTTCCGTGAAATCGAGAAATGCGTAAACGGCCAGATCACAGAGGATCAGCTCCCCACCCTTGAGGCAAAGACGATGGTCGCACACATCAGAAGGTATATTGAGAACCCGAAGACAACAGATCCGATCGACTGGTCCAGATATCATTCGCGTATGAAGGGCATCAAGCTCATCGATACAATGACCAACGATGACGCGTTCGCATGGGTCAGCCCGCTGTTTTTAGGCAATACAGAAACCATGAAGAGCAACGGTGCAAACCTGAACAAACTCGAGGAAGAGACATTTATCAAGATCATCACAGGCGCGCTTTCGATCGACCAGTTCGACAAATTCGTAACGGACTGGAAGGCACAGGGCGGCGACCAAATAGCACAGGAATTAGCCGATAGACTTAAATAATTAAAACCATACTACGGATTGACACAGATTGTTGCGGATTCACACGGATTTTTTATTACAAAGGTTTTATCCGTGTGAATCTGTTAAGATCCGCGTAAATCCGTGGTCAAGGTTTTATTTTTTTATAAAGGAGGTCGAAGCTCGATGACAAAAGCCGCAACGCAAAAAAAACGCATCACCGAGATGTATTTTCATCTGATGATGCTTCCGGGCATTGTGTTTATATTGATTTTTTCATATGTACCGATGTTTGGGATCATCATGGCGTTTCAAGACTATGTGCTCGCAAAGGGAATTTTCGGTTCCAAGTTTGTGGGTCTAAAGCATTTCAAATACATATTCTCACTGCCCGATATCGCAAAGATCGTTCAAAACACCGTTACCATCGCACTCGGTAAGATCATTTTCGGAACCTTTATGGCGATCGCGTTTTCCATTTTGTTGAATGAAATAAAGAACCGTTATCTCAAAAAGAGTGTGCAAACGATCGTTTACCTACCCCACTTCCTTTCATGGGTCGTTTTGTCGTCCGTCGTTGTAAATATGTTCAACCTCGACGGCACAATCAATCAGATATTGACCTCTCTCGGTTTTGCAAAGCTCAATTTTTTAGGCAATAACAAGCTGTTTCAGCCGCTTTTGATCGGAACAGAGGTCTGGAAGGAATTCGGCTACAGCTCGGTCATATACCTCGCTGCCATCACAACGATAGACCCCGGACTGCATGAAGCTGCTGCCATCGACGGCGCTACCTGGTGGAAACGGGTCTTGCACATCACACTGCCCGGTATGCTGCCGATCATACTCTTGATGGCCGCTATGAACCTCAGCAGTATTTTGAGCGCGGGCTTCGATCAGGTCTATAACCTGTATACGCCGATGGTTTACGAAAGCGGAGACATACTCGATACCTATGTATACCGCATCGGTTTGATCAGCCGCAAATACAGCTTTGGCACAGCGGTCGGACTGTTCAAGTCCATCATAGGCATGGTATTGATGCTGTCGGCTAACGAGCTTGCAAAGAGATTTACTCAGCGCAAGATCTTTTAAGGGGGTTAAGGATATGATTGAAAGTAACACCATATCATCGAGGATACGCGTTATCATCATCCACCTGATCGTAATACTGTTGGCGCTAATGTGTCTTTTACCCCTTTGGAATGTCGTCTGTATATCCTTTAGTAACAGCGCGGCTGTAGCGGGATATCGTGTCGGCATGATACCGGTCAATGTCACCGTGGCTACATATGAAAAGATCATCGGGGACGGTCAGTTCTGGCGTTCGTTCGGTATATCACTCATTCGCGTAGCCTGTGCGCTTGCGATAAACCTCACGATGATCGTACTGATGGCCTATCCGCTGTCGCAGTCTACAAGGGATTTCCGCGCAAGGAATGTGTACATGTACATGTTGATCTTTGCGATGTTATTCAGCGGAGGTATGATCCCGACCTACTTGGTCGTAAAGAACCTTGGTCTTTTAAACACTATATGGGCATTGATCTTACCCGGCGCAGTACCGATCTTTAGCGTTATCATGGTCATGAATTTCTTTCTGGGTATACCAAAATCCCTTGAGGAAGCCGCCATCATAGACGGCGCAAACCCACTTCAGGTACTGTTTAAGGTCTATGTCCCATGCTCAAAGCCATCGATCGCAACCGTCGCGCTGTTTAGCATCGTAGGCCACTGGAACGATTTCTACGCGGGGCTTATCTACATCACGAGGGTTAAGAACTACCCCGTGATGACCTACATACAATCCCTGAGTGTCAATCTCGAGGAGCTGATCAAGGCCGGCAGCAGTGCGAGTGCGCTCGCAAATATCGCCGAGGTCTCAAACCAAAACCTAAACGCCGCCAAGATCGTCGTAGCGGTCATACCGCTTTTGATGATCTACCCGCTTCTTCAGAGATACCTGATAACGGGTATCGTCATGGGGTCGGTGAAGGAATAACCGGACGTTCCGGCAGACGCTTCGGTAATCTAAGGTATACCGTGGTGCCGACATCTGGTTTGCTTTGATAGCGCAAGCCATATCCATGGCCGTAGAATAACTGTATGCGGCTCTGCACGTTTTGTATCCCGTAGCCCGATGAGTCCGAGGTCAATATCGTCGAGAGTCTATCCGCCGATATACCGGGTCCGTTATCGGATATCTCATAACTGATCTCATGTTGCGTAGCCTTACAGCTGATCGTGAGCAGTCCGCGTCCCTCGGTCTCCTTATGATCGATGCCATGCATGATCGCGTTTTCTATGATCGGCTGAAGCAAAAAGCTCACGACCGTACACGCGAGCGCCTCATCGTCGACATCGTAGTTCACATCAAAGGAATATCCATGCATGATGAACTGTATCGCGAGATACGAGCGGACGTTTTCAAGCTCGTCACGCACGGTTGCAATGTGCCTGCCCTTGTTTAACGATGTGCGGTAAAAGGTAGCGAGCGACTGCGCCATTCGACTGATATCCTCTTGCCCGGTCATCAATGCCTTACCATTTATAAGAGAAAGACTGTTGTATAAAAAATGGGGATTGATCTGTGCCTGCAATGCCTTCATCTCATGCTCCTGCTGCGCGATCTTGCTCTTTAATACCTCGTCGATCAGATAGCGCAGACGAACGACCATGTCTTGAAAGCTGCGGAACAATCGCCCCATTTCATTATTTCCGTCGTATGAATACTTGACCGAGATCGCATCATTTTCTATCTGATCCATATTTTCAACGAGCATCTCGAGCGGTCGCACCAGTAACCTTGACAAAAACGAGCTCAATAACACAACCCCGATAAGACAACAGAGGATAATGATCAACACAACCTTAGTAATCCCGTTGGCCGATGCCGATATCGTATCCATCGGGCGGTAAAGGCTCATGCTCCAGTTGATAAACGTATTACTTATTCGCTCTGTAACATATTCGTTTGAATCGGGCTCAAACGATACTTGTCCGGGCCTATATGCGATGTTTTCATACGCATACACCGTTTCGCCGTCCTTGTTGGTGATCACAATGCCGTAGGACTCGTTAAAGACAGCGTTTAGCGCATTAAACGCGCTGTCATAATCGATATCTATGAGTAGTATCGTCGTATAATCCACACGGGACATGTATATCTGACACACGAGATACAGGGTCTTATCTTTCAACGAGGCCACAAACATCGGTGTGGTTTTGTTTAAAGCCTCGCGATACCAAGGCATCTGCGACAGCTCGTCGAGGGGTCGCAGTGTCTGTCCGTGTGGATTGATAGGATTGTTCGTATAGATCGTTATGCGCTTGAACTCGCTGTTGAACGCGCGGATCGTCGCGAACAGCGGATCAAACACCTCGCGATACGCCAGATACATCTCGGCATTACCGCTATATTTGTTTGCGAGGCTCCTACGCAGTCCTTCGTTCCAGATGATGTAGTTCATTGCGTTCAGATACGCGTCCCTCTTACTGTTTAGCGTATCGTTTTCGCGTAGTAGTGTTTCCTTTAGCACAGTCTTTTCACGGCTGATCAATAGATAGCTGATCTGCTTATAACAAAACACACCCAGCACCGTAACGGGCACGAGGCTGACCATCAAGCATAATATAAATACCTTTTTACGGAAGCTAAAGCCGTTCATCCGCTTTGCTCCGCTACCGCGTTTTTACGTTGGCGGTATTTCTCGGGCGTGGTCCCGAAATCCTCCAAGAAGCTCTTGCAGAAATATGAGACATTCGAATACCCCACATGCTTACTGATGTCCGTGATCTTCATGTTTGTATTCACAAGCAGATCCTGAGCCTTTTCCATGCGCACGTTTTTTATGTATTTACTGAGGCCGCAGCCCGTCTGCTGAATAAACATCGCACTCAGATAGCGTGGTGTCAGATATACCTTTTCGGCTAAGAGATTCAACCCGAGGTCCTCGCCGTAATGCCTGTGGATATACTGCTTCACCAGATGTATCGCATGCCTCGGGGATTCTCGTTCCTGCTCTAAAATACCCGCGAGCGTGTCTACGATCTCGGAAATACCGGCCTGTATCTCTGAAAAATGTCTGGTGCTGAATATCTGCGCGATATGGTTATTTATGGATTTATCTGAGCTCTCGGGCAGGTATTTAAGCAGCATCTGCAATAACCTCGTACTCAAAAAGCGCACGTATAGATGTGAATATGAGGCCTTGCTGCCAAACGCCATAAGCAGCATGTTCACATCCTGCTTCATCGCAAAGGTATCCTTAAATTGTATATCCTTTTCTATGCGCGACAGTATCGCATCAACATCCTGTTTCGCATCCGGGTTTTTGTCATCGGCTGCGCTGTCTGCGAACCAAAATTGATTAACAAAGAAAAACCTATCCTCGAGCAGACGCTCGGCTTCCTCATAGGCCTCTGCGATCTGTTCTGGATTTGAAAACGGATTACTTATTGCTATATAACAATCCATGTTGCATAATTCATTTATCTTGCCGCGCAGCGCAGAGGCTTTATTGCGATACCATTCAAAGTCCTGCTCCTTACCCGAAAACAGCAAAAGGCTCTGTGATGGGTTTAAATTAATAAAGTCGCTGTCCTTCGGTAGGCTTTGCTCGATCTGATCCGGAAATGAGCCGAAATAATCCCGCTCCGTTTGGATCAAGAACAACCTGTGATACCGGTACGCAAAGCCGAAGTCCAGATGCGGATGCTGGCGCATCAGGGCCTCGATATTATTTTTGTTTATAAGCTGGTAAAGGATGTGGTTCTTGGCAAAATATAACGCAGCCTCCTGTTTGGAGGCTTCTATCCTACTCTGTTCGATAGATTGGATCACCGAGGATATGGTCTTTTGAAACTCCTCGGGGTTTACAGGCTTTAATATATAGTTAACGACCCTCAGCGAAAACGCTTCCTTTATGTATTCAAAATCATCATAACCGCTGAAGAACACGATATGCATATCGGGATAGATGAGCCTGGCCTTTGCCGACAGCGCGAGCCCATCCAAAAACGGCATCTTTATATCCGTAAACAGGATATCGAAAGGTTGTTGTTGCAACAGCGCAAGCGCCTTTTTACCATCCGTCGCTTCCGTTATATGCAGAGAGAAATTATATTTATCCAGTAAAAAACGAATCACTTCCAATTCGGGTCGATCATCGTCCACGATGAGGATTTGATACATGCCTCTACCACCTTTCGCAGGTATTATATCATTATTTGAGGAATAATTCAGACAAAAGGAGATTTTTTATGACACCGAAACAGAGATTATTGGCAAGCATCACCGGAAATACAATCGACCGCTTTTCATGGTCGCCAAACTTGGCCTATTGGTGGGAGCACACAGACAGCAGCGTCATAGATATGGGGGAGCTCGCGTTTCTACAGTCCATCGGTGCGGACCCGCTGATACGCGGACACTACGCATACAAGCCCTCCAGCAAAAGCTGGGACAACATGATATTGTTTGATGTGTCATATGACGGAGACTGCAGTATCACAACAGAAAATGCCGGAGACAAGAGACACACGATCTATCACACCCCGATAGGTGAGCTGCGCTTCACCTATCAATATTCCGAGAGCGGTGACACATGGTTTTTAAGGGAGCATGGGGTTAAGGAGGAAAAGGATTTCAAAACCCTCGCATATATTAAAGACCACACCATATTGACCCCGAATTACGAGCGTTTTAATAAGGAATCCGGAGAGCTCGGCGAGCAGGGCTTGATGATACCGATATTGGTACCGGATATGAAGACGGGTTATCAGTCCATGGTAGAGTATTGGGTAGGAACAGAGGGAATCGCGTACGCGGTTTATGATTACCCGGAGGCTGTGCAAGAAGCACTCGACGCGATGAAGCGTTTGAATATGAGGGCAGTAGAGATTGCGGTTGCGTCCGAGGCCGAATGCTTCTTGAGCTGGGAGGACAGCTCGACCACGAATATCTCGCCCGAACAATACGAAACCTACATCGCACCCGAGATCAATGCGTGGTGTGACGCATTGCACAACGCCGGTAAGTTGTACATACAGCATGCATGCGGACATCTGAAGCAGCTGATGCCGATAATGGCACGTACAGGCATCGACTGCATCGAATCCATTTCACCACCGCCCACAGGTAATATCGAGATGAAGGATGCACGCCAACAGCTCCCGGATAGGATCGCATTGATCGGCGGCATAGAACCCGTAAATTTCTTGGAACTCGATACAGCCGCACTAAAGGAATATGTCACGACGTTACTCACGCAGATGTCCGGCAGCAGATATGTACTTGCAAACAGCGACAGCTGCCCGCCAAATGTCGAACTCGAGAAGTTTAAATTAGTCGGTGAGCTCGTGAGGGATTTCAAATGATGGGAGTGGTATATAGACATGGTCAATAACATTAAATACGGCGCGATACCGAAACCACAATCATTGATACCCGACGGCCCTGTAGCGCTCACGTATGCTACGATGCAAGCCCGCAAGGAAAATGTGATACGGCGTATGAAGGAAAAGGGGCTCGATGTGCTCTGTATCTACGCGGACAGGGAGCACGGGGGAAATTTCGGATATCTGACGGGTTTTGAGCCACGCTTTGAGGAAGCAATACTGGTCCTGCACAGTGACGGCAGCGCATTTCTGATGCTCGGTAACGAATCCCTACGTATGGGTCAGTACAGCCGACTGCAAAACACCGTTGTACATGTCCCCTACTTCTCGCTACCCAATCAGCCGATGGGTAATGCCCATACATTTATTCAGATGTTAAATGAGGCCGGGCTTAGTAAGGGTATGTCTGCGGGCATTGTAGGCTGGAAGATGTTCACCAGCGTATTAGATGACAACGAGCAGATATATGAGGTTCCGCATTTTATTGTTCATGCGATAAAAGAGACGGTCGGTATCGGCGGCAATACAATAAATGCTGGCGATATATTCCTATGCCCCGAGAATGGTGTACGCGCAACCAATAACGCAAACGAAATCGCCCATTTCGAATATGGCGCTACACTCGCGTCGAACTGTATCCTGAATGCAATGGATGCGATAGCTATAGGCAAGACCGAGATGGATATAGCTGAGTATCTCGCGGCTAAGGGCCAACCCATCACCGTACAGACCATATGCGCGACGGGCGAACGCTTTACAAACGCAGAGGTCGCACCACGAAACAAAGCGGTATCGCTCGGTGATACCTTCTCATTGACGATGGGGCTTCGCGGCGGGCTTACCTCACGCGCTGGATACATAGCCAAAACCGAGGCCGACCTGCCCGAGCATGCGCATGACTATTTAGATGCGCTTGCAAAGCCATATTTTGCGGCGGCTGTGAAGTGGTATGAGACCGTAAACATCGGGCTCAGAGGCAGCGATATGTATAAGGCCATTCAACATGTACTGCCGCAGCAGGAATACGGCTGGAAGCTTAACCCCGGGCACCTATTATCCTCCGAGGAATGGTTATCATCACCGATTTATCCGGATTCGCAGGTAAAAATACGCAGCGGTATGCTCTTGCAGATGGACATCATCCCAAAAAAAGCCGGATACGGCGGCTCCAATGCCGAGGATGGCGTAGCTGTTGCAGATGCGCAGCTACGCGAGGCATTGGAACGGGAGTATCCGGCTGTATATGAACGGATGCTGCATAGGCGCAGATATATGACAGAGGTATTGGGCATACGGTTACATGATGAAATACTACCGATGTCCAATACAAGCGGATATCTGCGGCCATTGTTATTGGATATGGATAGGGCTTTATACAAAGCCAGTATCGATTAGTCTAAGCTATACAATATCTCGGCATAGGGTAATACCAAACTATGCTCAGAATGTCTATTATTGTCTTGACATTTGGCACTACAACTTTGGGTTCTTGCAATTTATATATAGGAATGCGTTAATGAGTAACCAAGAAAACGGATACCTCGTG
>CAZUNC010000044.1:0-15935 GCA_964621475.1 uncultured Defluviitaleaceae bacterium
CTGGACGGCTTTCGCATAAAAATCGTTCGACTAAAAGTGACAAGCTATTCTTTTTTGTAGTTTTACAAGCAGGGAATACAGTAACAAAAAGTAATGGTATTTGGTGCGATAATTGCCCCTGTGGCTGCCTGTGCGTCGTTCGTGCCGCTTGCTTTTTCCGTGGTGGTATAAACACCCACTACCGCCACGGAAAAAGCAAAAGACCGCCAAACGGCGGCCTTTCGTGGGAGGTTGTTATTCTGTCTCATCCTCATTGGACTTCGGCAGCTCTAAAATCCGAATTTCCGGGTCGGGTGCGCTGATGTACATTTCCTCCGTGGCAAGCTGTGCTTTTTGCAGAATTTCGATTGCGGCAGTCTGTGCGTTGAACAATAACTTATACATGGCGGGATAATCAGCCATTCGTGCCACCGCCTTTGTTGTCGCCGTCTGTTGGCAGTTGGTCATCCGTTAGCAAAAGCTGATATATGAGCCTTGCTCCTGCTTTCATGCCCAGCTCCATATACACGCTTTCGTAAGTGCTCAGCGCTTGCGATAGGTCGGCAGCGGCTTTGTCGCGCTCTGATTGGTCATGGTATGTGCTATTCAGCCGGTTATAGATTGGGTCACAACCGAATTTTATTCTGTCCTTGTATGGGCGGTTATCAATTTCCATTTCCTCGACCTCATACAATAGGAACTGCCGGATTTGCTGTAAATCCATACGAGCGAATGTGTTTTTGATGTAATCCATGTTTGCCATCCTCTTTCTTTTTCGCCACCGTCTTGAAAGGCTTGGCCGGATATGTTAAAATCAATATGCGGCTTTCCTTTTGGGTGGCTGTGTTGTGGGGCGGCGTGAACTTTCGACGGTGAACGCCGTCCCCATTCTTAGTATTGCTATGATTGCAATTACAGGCGGCCACGCCGCCACGACATAAGTTATCGTCCCCCTTTCCCGCAAAACCGCTCCATTCGCCACAAACGAGCCGGCTGCCTATGTTTTGTAGTGTTTTACTTAAACACCCTTTATAGTTTAACGCATCTGCGTTAGACGCTTTGAAAAAGAAACTTATAAATACAAAACGAAATGGTGAATGGAGAGCAGTAGCCGGGCAATATAGGCGCAGATATCTATCCGAAGTGACATATAAAAGCGAGTACATAGGTGTTTTGCTGTGGTATCTTGACAGGAAATGCTTTGCAAAATAACCACACTATGAACACAAAAAGGGCTGTTGTTAGAAAAACCTTGCCATGTATTACAAGGTTTCTCTACAACAGCCCTTTTTATTCCGCTTGCCTCCTTGCGTACTCCTTTGGACTAATACCGTACTCGGTCTTAAACGAGCGATAGAAATTTGCGTAGTCTCCAAAGCCGCATTGCCGATAGGCCTGCGTAGAGGGTACGCTGTCGTTTAGCAGCTGCTTTGCCATGATTAGGCGTTTTTTGATGATGTAATGATAGACGGATGTGCCTACGATCCGGTTAAACTCGTGTGACAGATGAAACTTGCTTATATAGAAGCGTGTGGATAGGCTGTCCAACGAGATCTCAGCGTGATAGTTTTCGTGGATGAAATGTAGCACATCGGCGACCATTCGTTCGGACTTGTCCTTGTATTCGATCTGCTGAGCGGGGAGTTGTGTATGTAAGCGGTTGATAAGCACCAACAGCTCAATGATCAACGCGACAGAGACAACGTCGCCGCCGTAGGTGCTGTCTTCGCTCTCGGAAACCAAGCGTGTGAGCAGATGGGTTATCTTTGCGCGGTTTTCAGCATCGGGGCGCAGCAAATTCGAACGTATCGGTACGGATGTGGAGAAGCATAACTCGAGGTTGGTTCTGTCCGTTTGAAACATTGACAGGAAACCCGGCTCCATCCAGAGCACGATGCGTTCATATGATAGCTTCGGGTTTGCAATGATGGGTCTGTGCAGCTCCATAGGGTTAATGAGCAGCACGTCGCCGGGTTGTAATACATAGCTGCGGTTTTCGATGCTGTAGGTGACATCACCCGCCAAAAACAGATATACCTCGTAGAAATCATGATGATGAAGGGCTATGTCGTTTAGATATCTGTCGCGATAATGAAATACCTCGTACCGACCGCTAAACATGTGCTGTCTCGGGTCAAAGGCTTTTATCTTGCGGCCCACTTTACCATCCCTTCGTAATTTGCCTAACGACATGATAAAGCAATAATTACAATATATCAAGCAATAATAGCAATTTGAATTGTAGAATTATATTGGTATTATACCAATGAATGATACTAATATATTATAAGTGACAAAAAGAGGGTGGTATTATCAGGGACGATTTGTGTTTAATTATCTCGGGATTTTCGGATGAAATCAGTCCGGATTTCGACGAGCAGCTGTCCACAGTTAAGCAGCTGGGCATGAATTATATCTCGCTGCGTAACGCAGACGGCAAAAACATCGCTGAATATTCGGTAGACGAGGCAAAGGAGAAACTGCTGCCGAGGTTACAAAGTGCGGGTGTGTCGGTGTCGAGCATAGGTAGCCCGATAGGTAAGGTAGACATCAACGACCCGGAGGGATATGCAAAACAGCTCGCGCAGCTCGGAAACCTCTGCCAGATGTGCAAGCTGTTTGACTGCGCATATATCCGCGTGTTCAGCTTCTTTGTGCCGCATGGCGAACACGGACTTTATCGTGACGAGGTCATAAAGCGTATGAAACGCTTTTCCGAGATCGCCTCAGCCTACGATGTTACGCTCATACACGAAAACGAGAAGGATATCTACGGCGAAACAGGCGAACGCTGCCTGGACATAATGGAATCCGTAAACTCAACGTATTTGAAGCTGGCGTTTGACTTTGCCAACTTCGTTCAGTGCGGCGAAGATCCCGTTGAATGCTGGGCATTGCTTAAGGATCATGTGGCATATATTCATATCAAGGATGCGATACGCGCGAGCAAGGAAAACGTCCTGTGCGGAACCGGTGAGGGTCGGATATCCGAGATATTAAAGCAAGCCGTTGAGGGTGGGTACAAGGGATTTCTCACCTTGGAGCCGCACTTGGTGCTCTTTAGCGGGTTACAGGCATTGGAAAAGGAAGATGCTAACGATATTATCAAGCAGAACAAGGCCCCTGACGGAGCCACAGGCTACAAGATGCAATATGAAGCGCTTATGAACATTTTGAACGCGCTATAGGCCGTTCGTTAAATATTAAGGAGGTATATATGGATAAGATCAGATTGGGTATAGTTGGTATCGGCGCACAGGGTGGTGCGTACGCCGGATTCTTGACAGGTAAAGGTGCTATGATCCCGGGCATGCCCGCACCAAACCCGCCGGAGCATGTTGCGCTCGGCGCTCTCTGTGACATCGACCCGAAGGTTAAGGCAGCTTGCGCGGAGAAATATCCCGAGGTCCCGTTCTATGACGATTACAAAGAGATGGTGCAGTCCGGTAAAGTCGATGCGATCGTGACAACCGTTCCGCATTACCTGCATACAGAGATGGCGATCTACTGTATTGAACGCGGTATACATGTGCTCGGTGAAAAACCAGCGGGTGTTTATACAAAGGCTGTGCGTGAGATGAACGAATGCGCCGCAAAGCATCCCGAGGTAACCTTCGCAATTATGTTCAACCAGCGCACGAATAAGCTCTATCAGAAGCTGCGTGAGCTGATCGCATCGGGCGAGCTCGGTCAGATACGTCGTGCGAACTGGATCATCAACTCGTGGTGGAGACCGGATAGCTATTATCAGCAGAGCGACTGGCGTGCCACATGGGGCGGCGAAGGCGGCGGTGTACTCGTGAACCAAGCACCACATCAGCTCGATCTGTTCCAGTGGATCTGCGGTATGCCGAAGAAGATGTGTGCAAAGATCATCTATGGTGCGCATCGTGATATCGTGGTAGATAACGATGTAACGGCTGTAATGGAGTTTGAAAACGGTGCGACGGGTACATTTGTGACCTGTACACACGACCCAATCGGTACGGACAGGTTGGAGATCGACCTCGACAAGGGTAAGATCGTAGTCGAAAACAGCAAGACCGCAACCGTTTATCGTCTGAAGAAGTCCGAGGATGAGATGAACAGCAGCATGAGCATGATGGATCTGATGAGGCTCACGATGGGTAATGCCTCGGGTGGCGCAAACGACATGATGACCGTCGAGACATTCGAGAACACAGACGGATGGGGCATGCAGCACCTGACCGTAATGGAAAACTTTGCACAGCATATATTGACGGGCTCGCCTTTATTAGCGCCGGGTGCGGAGGGTATCAACGGCGTAGAGCTTGCTAATGCGATGTTACTATCGAGTTGGCTGGGTCGTGAGGTAGAAATGCCAGTGGATGAAGAACTGTACCTCAGCGAACTGAACAAGCGTATCGCGGAAGAGGGCAAGTTCCCGACACGATAATAGGGGGATACATATATGAGCGATATAAAGAAAGATAAGGGCCTGATCGGCGTTCAGATGATGATGCTAAAGGCCAAGGTGGACGAGGTAGGTACATATGAGGTACTCAAGAAGCTTGCGGAGATGGGATTTCATTGCGTAGAGATCAGCCAGATAGCGATGACAGAGGAAAATATCGCGGGCATGAAAAAGGCTTGCGACGAATTTGGTATAAAGATCGCTGCCTGCTCGACCTCGCTCGAGCCGATGTTCCCGGGTATGCCCGGTGAGTTTCTGACCACGCACTTTGACAAGCTCGTAAACGATTGCAAGGAACTTGATTGCAACTTCCTGCGTATCGGCATGATGCCTATGAACTGTATGGGCAGCCGTGAAAAGGTACTGGACTTTGTGAAGCGCGCAGACGAAATCGCGGAACAGCTCAGTGAGCATGGCATAGGTCTTTATTATCACAATCACCATATCGAATTCCAAAAGCACGACGGAGAATATCTTCTCGACATCATCAAAAATAGCACAAAGCACATGGGCTTTGAGCTCGATGTGCACTGGATACAGCGTGGCGGCGCAAACCCCGTCGATATAATAAAGAAATACGCAGGGCGTATTACGTTACTGCATCTTAAGGATTATCGTATCGGGACGCTGCAGTTGCCTAAGGATGGCATGGACATGGCCGCGTTTATGGCAGCATTCAGTAATGTTGTGCAGTTTGCGGAGGTTGGCGAGGGTAATCTGCCGATGAAGGAGATCATCGATGCGGGACTTGCAAGCGGCAGTGAATACTTCCTCATAGAGCAGGATGATACCTACGGGCTTGATCCATACGAATCCCTGCGCATCAGCCGTGAAAATCTCGTGAAGCTCGGATACGGAGACTGGTTTGTATGAGGGAGTTTATCGGTAAGGACTTTCTGTTAAGGAGTGATACGGCTTACAAGCTCTATTACGACTATGCAGCGTCGATGCCCATCATCGACTACCACTGCCATATAAACCCACGCGAGATATTCGAGGACAGGAGCTTTGAAAACATCACCCAGATGTGGCTCGAAGGCGATCATTATAAGTGGCGGATCATGCGCTCAAACGGCGTGGACGAACACTATATTACCGGTAACGCACCGGATAAGGAGAAGTTTATAAAGTTTGCCGGTGCACTGGAGCGTTCGATCGGAAACCCGATGTATCACTGGTGTCATTTGGAGCTAAAGAATTATTTCGACTACACAGGTGCATTAAACGCGGACACAGCGGAGGCTGTATATGATCACTGCTCGGCTAAGCTGCGCGAGGGTAAGCTGTCGGTTCGCGGCTTGATCAAACGCAGCAATGTGCGCTTCATCGGCACCACAGACGATCCGACGGACAGCCTTGAATGGCACGAGAAAATCAAGGCCGAGGGTATAGACGGGCTGACCGTAGCGCCGTCGTTTCGCCCGGACAAGATCATCAACATCGACAAACCCATCTGGCGCGAGAGCATACAAAAGCTCGAGGATGTAACAGGCATAACGCTCGACAGCGTTGAGGCGATCAAGAAGGCGCTGGGCAAACGTATGGAGCATTTTGCGTCGCTCGGATGCAAAGCTTCCGATCATGGCATGGATTACGTTTGCTGTAGGCTTGCAGAACCCGAGTTTGTAGATGCCATATATCAAAAGGCGCTCGGTGGTGCGGAGCTGACCGTAGAGGAGATCGAGGTATTCAAGACCGCATTACTTCTATTTGCGGCCGGTGAGTATGCAAGGCTCGGTTGGGTTATGCAACTGCACTACAATTGTCTGCGCAACCCTAACAGCATGATGTTTGGTAAATTGGGACCGGACACGGGCTTCGACGCGATAAACACCGTGAACTGCACGAGCTATCTGGCTTCTCTGTTGGATAGGATATTTATAATGGATGCGTTACCGCGTACGGTGATCTATAGCCTGAACCCAGCCGATAACGCATCTATTGACGCGATCATCGGCGCGTTCCAAGGTACGGGGGTTAGGGGAAAGATACAGCACGGCAGCGCTTGGTGGTTTAACGATACGATGACCGGTATGCGCGAGCATATGACGAGCCTAGCTAATCTGAGTATCTTGGGCAACTTTATCGGTATGCTCACGGACAGCCGGAGCTTTCTGAGTTATGCGCGGCATGAATACTTCCGTCGTATACTCTGTGAGCTTGTGGGTGGTTGGATTGACAATGGCGAGCTACCGTCCGACATTGAACGCGCGGGCAAGCTCATACAGGATATCTGTTACAACAACGCAAGGGATTACTTTGGCTTAAAATAGCCTGAAAGGAAGGTAAACAAATGAAGCTTTCGTTTAGGTGGTACGGCGACAGCGATCCCGTGAGCCTGCAATACATCAGGCAGATACCCGGTATGCGCAGCATCGTGAGCGCCGTATATGATGTGAAGCCGGGTTGTGTCTGGCCCGAGGAGAGCATCGCGGATTTGAAGCGCAAATGTAAGGAACACGCGCTCGTGTTTGATGTGGTGGAGTCCATACCGGTACACGAGGACATCAAGCTCGGCAAGCAAACGCGCGACGAATACATCGATGCGTATAAGGAAAACATCCGCCGCGTGGCCAAGTATGGTGTGAAATGCATATGCTATAACTTCATGCCCGTATTCGACTGGACGCGCACGCAGCTCGATAAATTAGCGGCGGACGGCTCCACGAGCCTTGTTATGTACTGGGATCAAATGAAGGGCTTGGACCCACTCAAGGACGGACTGTCGTTACCGGGTTGGGACAGCAGCTATGAAAAAGACGAGATGAAACGGCTCTTCGCCGAATACGCCGAGGTCGGCGAGGATGGTCTATGGGCAAATCTCGAGTATTTCCTAAAGGAGATTATCCCGGTAGCCGAGGAAAACGGTGTGGTGATGGCTATACATCCGGACGATCCGCCTTATCCGATATTCGGTCTGCCGCGCATTATCACTTGCGAGGCCAACATCGACCGCTTCTTAAAGTTAGTGGACAGCCCGGCTAATTCACTGACCTTCTGCACTGGTAGTTATGGCTGTGCAAAGAGTAACGATGTGGTCGCTATGATCAAGAAATATGCTGGTATGAAGCGCATCGGTTTCGCGCATATCAGGAATGTATTAAACATGGATGACGGCAGCTTCGAAGAGAGTGCACATCTGTCCTCGTGCGGTAGTCTCGATATGTTTAAGATCGTGGACGCACTCGTGGAGGCGGGCTTTGACGGATATGTGAGGCCCGATCACGGACGTATGATCTGGGGCGAGACCGGAAAGCCCGGATATGGGCTCTATGACAGAGCACTTGGGGCGACTTATCTGAACGGGCTGTTCGAGGCATGCGAAAAGAGCAGGAGGCCACAATGACAAACACCAATGTTTTGAACACAGATCTGAGCGGTAAGGTGGCGGTTGTAACCGGAGCGGGTGGTGTGCTGTGCTCGTCGTTCGCGAAGATATTAGCGCGGGCCGGTGCAAGCGTCGCGCTGCTGGATCTGAATGAGGATGCTGCAAAACGCTTTGCCGATGAGATCATCGCGGAGGGTGGCACGGCGAGGGCATACAAATGTAACGTACTCGATAAAGAGAGCTGCTTGTCTGTTGCGGAGATGGTCAAAAATGATCTGGGTCTTTGCGACATCCTGATAAACGGCGCGGGCGGAAACAATCCGAAGGCCACGACGGATAAGGAATACTTTGAGCCCGGGGATATCGACGCGGACACAAAGAGCTTCTTTGACCTCGATGCTGACGGCGTGAGTTTTGTGTTCAACCTGAACTTTTTGGGATCACTGATCCCGACGCAGGCATTTGCGGCGCAGATGGTCGAGCGGAATGGAAGCGGTAATAACTGCGGCAACATCATTAACATCAGCTCGATGAATGCATTCTGTCCGCTCACGAAGATTCCGGCGTATTCGGGTGCAAAGGCGGCTGTGAGTAACTTTACGCAATGGCTCGCGGTGCATTTCAGTAAGGTCGGCATCCGCGTTAACGCTATCGCGCCGGGTTTCTTCGCGACGGCACAGAACCACAAGCTGCTGTTTAACGAAGACGGCAGCCCGACCGCACGTACCGGAAAGATCCTTGCTGCGACGCCGATGGGGCGTTTCGGTGAGGCGGCGGAGCTGGATGGAGCACTTTTGTTTTTACTCAATAACAACGCAGCATCGTTCATCACGGGTGTCGTATTGCCTGTGGACGGAGGCTTTAACGCATATAGTGGGGTATAAAATTTTTTAAGAGGAGAATGTTTATGAGTAAAACAAACGAAGCATTACCTGCCGGTATACATAGGGCAAAAACCTGGGAGATTGCTTTCTATGCTCTGAACAACACATCTACAAACCTGTACATGCTGGTTATGATGTACGTATCCTATTACGCAACGGGCATTGTAGGACTCGGTGTCGTCTTGGTTTCGACGCTCGCTATGGCCATGCGTGTATTTGACGGTATCACGGACCCGATCATCGGTTATGTCGTAGACAGAACCAACGGCAAGTTTGGTAAAAACCGTCCGTTTATATTGATAGGAAACTTGATTTTGGCTTCATCAAGCTTGATCCTCTATAGCTGCACGCACCTTGTACCGGAGTCCTTCCGTCTTTTCTTCTACATACTGATCTATGTGGTATATATCATCGGTTATACCTTCCAGTGCGTCGTCACCAAGTCCGCACAGACCTGTATGACCAATGACCCAAAGCAACGCCCCACATTTGCAATATTTGATTCGATCTACAACAGTATCATCATGACAGGTGGTATGATGCTCGTGCCGAACGTGCTTGAGCCGATATACCGTTCGACCGACGCATCCGGCAAGGTTGTCAGCGGCCTGGCCAATCCCGCATTGTTTGTAAACCTCTGGGTGATTTTCGCGATCGTATCGTTCATATGCGCATGTCTCGCGATCGTTGGCCTCTGGCGCAAGGATCGCCAGGAATACTTCGGTCTCGGCACCGCACAGAAGGTCACTTTCAAGGATTACTGGCATGTGCTTAAAGGTAACCGCGCTATTCAAATGCTTGTTGTGGCTGCGTCCACCGACAAGTTGTTTATGGGTATACAAGGCAACACGGTTGTCAGCGTTATGTTGTTCGGTATCGTCTGCGGCAATTACGCTGCATCGGGTATGATGGGCCTTATAACATTAGTTCCGACCATAATATTCGTAACGATAGGCATGAAACTCGTCGCTTCGAGGATGGGTCAGAAAAAGGCGCTGCTCTTAGGCACATATGGATGCATCGCGAGTACGATATTGATGTTCTTGCTGTTAGTATTCGGTACGCCGACCGATCTTTTAAAGGGCCTAAACCTGTTTACACTCTGCTTCTTGGTGCTCAGGGTAACCACGAGCGGCTTTGCGGGTATCTCGGGTAATATCGTTATACCGATGACAGCAGACTGTGCTGACTATGAGACCTACCGCACCGGCAAATACGTTCCGGGTCTCATGGGTACGTTGTTCAGCTTCGTCGATAAGGTTATCTCGTCATTGAGCTCCATGATCGTAGGACTTATGCTCGCGGCGATTGGCTTTACTACCGTACAGCCCGACAACACGACACCTTATAGCACATCAATATTTATGGTTACATTGATATGCTTCTGCGGTATGCCTCTGATCGGTTGGATATGTAATATTATCGCTATGAAGTTCTATCCGCTCGATAAGGAAAAGATGGCTGAGATACAGACCCATATCGCACAGATCAAAGCAAACTCAAAGGCAATCGCCTAATAGCCAAACAAACGAACCGTAGTGACAGGAGTGAAATGGATGTTGGATTTAAAAGCAAAGCCATATAACCTCAATGACGATGATATCAAATGGATAGAGGAAACTATCTCAGGTATGTCGCTTGAGGAAAAGATCGGTCAGTTGTTTGTAAACATGGGTGCAAGCCGTGATGAAGCGTATTTAAAGGATGTCATGGAGCAGTACCACATCGGTGCCGTGCGTTATAATCCGGCTACGGCTGCCGAGGTTTACGAACAAAACCGCATACTACAGGAAAATAGTAAGATACCGATGCTGATCGCCTCCAATGTGGAGGCGGGTGGCAACGGGGCATGCACGGACGGTACGCTTATTGGCCAGCCGGTTAAGCTTGCCTCGGCAGGTGGTGCGAAATGGGCTTACGAAATGGGGCGCATATCGGGTATCGAGGGTGCGGCTATCGGCTCAAATTGGAGCTTCGCACCGATCGTAGACATACAATTTAACTGGCGAAACCCGATGACGACATCGCGCGCGTTCTCAAATGACCCCGCACTCGTACTCGAGATGAGTAAGGCATATCTGAAGGGTATCACGGAGAGTAACTTCGTCTGTGCGATGAAGCATTTCCCGGGGGACGGTGTGGATGAACGCGATCATCACCTCTGCTCGAGTGTAAACAGTCTAAGCCGTGAGGATTGGGACAACAGCTACGGTATGGTTTACTCGGGTATGATCGAAGCCGGCGTGCATGCGGTTATGGCCGGACACATCATGCAGCCTGCGTATCAAAAACACTTTAACCCAACGATGACCGATGACGATCTGAGGCCTGCGTCACTCTGCAAAGAGCTGTTGACCGATCTGCTGCGTGGCAAGCTCGGCTTTAATGGGCTCATCGTAACGGACGCGAGCCATATGGTCGGCATGACCGGGGCTATGTCGCGCCGCGACGTTGTACCTAACGCTATTGCGGCGGGCTGTGACATGTTCCTGTTCTTTAACGATCCGGACGAGGACTTCGGATATATGTTGGATGGTTACAAGAACGGCGTTATCTCGGACGAACGTCTGCATGATGCGTTGCACCGCATTTTAGGGTTAAAGGCGCATCTGGGACTACATAAGAAGCAAAAGAACGAGATAATGCCACCCCGTGAGGGCCTGTCTGTGGTTGGATCGGCAGAGCATAAGGCGATCGCCAATGAGGTATCGGATCGCGCGATCACCCTTGTAAAGAACAAGGGGAATTCGCCGCTGCCGATATCAGCGGATAAATATAAGCGAATATTGATCGTAACCGCCGGGCAAAAGCCCAATCCGATGATGGCATTGTTCTTCGGCGGAGGTTCCAAGAAAACACCCGAGGAGATGTTAAAGGAAAGGCTCGAGGGTGAGGGCTTTGAGGTCACGATCTTTGAATCCCCGATGCAGAAGATGATGGAGGAGGTCGCGAAGGATCCCTCAAAGGCCAAGAACCTGATGAATGCTTATGCGGGTAAATCCCCGATAGGTGAGTTCAAGCAGAAATATGATCTCGTGATACAGCTTGCGAATGTATCCGTGTTCGGCGGACCCGTACAGCGTTTAACCTTCAGCATGAGCAAGGGTGGCTTTGAAATGCCATGGTATGTGCATGAGGTGCCTGTAATATTTGTGTCGCTGTGTTGCCCATACCACCTTGCGGATGTGCCTCAGGTCAAGACATATATCAACTGCTATGACGCTCAGGAGAGCACGATAAACGCGCTGGTTGAGAAGCTCGCAGGACGCAGCGAATTCATCGGCGGGCATCCGGTAGACGAATTCTGCGGGTTTGTGGATGCGCATATATAACAATAACGAAATGGGTCGGGAGGAATAGGTAATGCAAGACATCTTTGAGGGCTACAGCAGAAAATCCGAATATCTGCTCTGTGTGGATTCGGACGGCTGTGCGATGGACACAATGAATGAAAAGCATATACATGCCTTTTGCCCCGAACTGATACGGGTTTACGGCCTCGAAGCCCACGGCTCGTTCATCACCGATTACTGGATGAAAATCAACCTGTTTAGCGCAACGCGCGGCATAAACCGATTTAAGGGTTTAGCCGCGACGTTGCGCGAGCTCGCGGGTAGGGGTATCGAAACAGAGGGCTGGCAAGAGTTATGCGATTTTGCCGAGCACTCGCCGCAACTTTCAAACGCAGCACTTGTCGCGGTTATCGAGGAAAAGGAGCAAAACGGCAACACAAACTGCGTCGGGCTCAGAACCGCTCTTGAGTGGAGCAAGGCGGTCAACAACACAGTAGCCGCGATGGGTGATAACGCAAAGCCGTTTGAGGGTTGCAAAGAGGCGTTGGCTGCGTTGCACGGGCGCGTGGATGTAGCGGTGGTATCCTCTGCCAACGGTGGCGCCGTCGAACAGGAGTGGACCACCCATGGCCTCTCACTGTATACGGACATACGCCTCGGACAGGAGGCGGGTAGTAAGGCTGCGTGTATCGGACGTTTACTCATGTCCGGTTATGAACGTGATAAGGTGCTGATGGTAGGTGACGCGCTCGGCGATTTGGAGGCTGCACGTGCTAACGGCGTGCTGTTTTACCCGATATTGGTAGGGAAAGAAGCCGCGAGCTGGGAAAGGCTGTTAAGTGAGGCCGCAGATAGGTTTATGAGTGGGACATACGCGGGGGCATACGAAGAGGCTCTGATAGAAGAGCAGCGTAGACTACTGCCGTAGAGGACATAAATGAAAGGCATAATGAATGGAAAAAAACAATAACTTCTTAGCAACAGATCCGATAGGAAAATTACTCTTCAAGTTAGCTGTGCCGACCATTACGGCACAGCTTATTAATATGCTCTATAACTTAGTGGATCGCATATATATAGGACGCATACCTGATGTGGGGGCGCTGGCTTTGACAGGTGTAGGTGTATGCCTGCCGGTGACGTTGCTCGTTTCGGCTTGCGCATCACTGTTTGGCGCGGGGGGAGCGCCACGCGCGTCCATTTTCATGGGCAAGAACGATAAGGACACAGCGGAGCGGATATTAGGCAACGCGTTTACCGCACTTCTGCTGATCTCCGCGATACTCACAACGATATTATTGATCTTCGGAAAAAAGCTGCTGCTGGTATTTGGCGCGAGCGAGAACACGATCGATTACGCAGCCGGATATTTGAGTATATATGCCATAGGTACCGTGTTTGTACAGACGGCGCTCGGATTGAATATGTTTATCACAGCGCAAGGTTATACGCGTGTGAGTATGCTGTCGGTGCTGTTGGGTGCGGTCAGTAATATCATTTTGGATCCGATATTTATATTCGGCTTTGGTATGGGCGTAAAGGGTGCTGCGCTCGCGACGATCATTTCGCAGGCGCTGTCCGCTATATGGATTGTTTATTTCTTGATAGGTAAAAAAACTCAGCTGCGTATCAAGCCCGTTAATATGCGTCTAAATAAAGCTATCATACTGCCAAGCATGGCCCTCGGCCTCGCACCGTTTATCATGCAAGCCACCGAGAGCGCTACCGTGATGAGCTTCAATTCGTCGCTGCTTAAATACGGCGGTGATATCGCAGTGGGAGCTATGACGATCTGCTCAAGTGTGATGCAGTTTTCGATGCTGCCGTTGCAAGGCCTTTCGCAGGGTGCACAGCCGATAACCGGATTTAACTTCGGAGCGGGCAACACAGATAGGGTCAAGAAGGTATTTAAGACGTTGTTGATTTCGTGCCTCGTATACTCGTCAACGCTCTGGTTGCTCGTGATGATCGCACCGCAAGTGTTCGCAGGTATCTTTACACCGGATGCCGCTCTTATCGATTATTCAAAGACCGCGTTGCATATATACATGGCCGCGTCATTGATATTCGGTGCGCAGATCGCATGTCAGATGACCTTTGTGGCCATCGGCAGCGCTAAGGAATCCGTGGTGGTTGCGATCGTACGTAAGGTGGTTCTGTTGATCCCACTGATATTTATCATGCCGATGTTTCTGCAAAACAAAACCAACGCGGTATTCATGGCGGAGCCCGTCGCGGACATATTGGCTGTGTCATTTACGGTTATATTGTTCTCGAAGCGGTTTACTGCGGCGTTACGTAAGGCAACAGCATATAAAAATCCCCGAAACGGTTAATGTCCGGTTCGGGGATTTTTTACGAGCTTGTTCTCTGTTCCTGAAAGCAGCCTTTGTATATTTGCCCTGTGCCTAAAGATCACCATTGACGCCAAAAGGCACGAGAAAATATAAAAATAGAAGGTATTTCCAAAGACGGGGACGAACGAAATAGCGGCACCAAGTATCGTCGCAGATATTGAACCCAATGAAACATAACGGGTTAAAGCTACAATGATCACAAAGGTCACAAGGCACAATAGGGCCATCACCCAGTTGGCCATAAACAACACAGATATCGCTGTTAGCGCACCCTTGCCACCCTTGAACCCAAAATACACCGGCCAGTTATGCCCGATGACCGCTCCCGCGCCAGCAACCAAAAGACTCACGCAATCCTGAGCCTCGCCCGCACTAAAATAAACACCTATAAACATGCCGACCAAACAGGCGACAATGCCCTTTAATATATCCCCGGCAAGCACATAGGCCGCAGCGGGTTTTCCGAGCACCCTCAGTGCATTGGTAAGCCCGGCACCTTTGCTGCCGTGGTTTCTTATATCCACGCCGTATATTTTACCTACTATCACCGAGGTGTTTAGGCTGCCTATCAGGTAACCTAATACTAAGGCAACAATGAGCTTTAATATATCACTCATCCTTCTTCTCCCTTCGAACTGAATGAATTGTTAGTGCCGCCCTTTTGCATATATCGGGACGGCTATAGTAAGCGCTATAATCATGCATGCCGTGATAGGAGCAAGTATTTTCCAGACACTCCTTTTTTTTGTTTCACCGGAATGCACCCGATCCAGAACATGACATAGAATTCGATCATGTGTAGCATCGTCGGGCCTTATCTTGCTCCACGAGCTGATGATCATTTCATTCCGCATTGAAATCACCTCCCAGTTTTTTGCGGAGAACCTTACGCGCCTCAGAGAGATAATAACGTATTGTTGATTGCGGCTTTTGGAGGATCTTTGATATTTCTACACTGTCGTAACCCTCATAGTAATATAGATATACCACTGTCTTATACTTGTCGGGCAGTTTCATGACGACATTAAAGGTATCGTCTATCTCAAATGGGTTAAGCCCGTGCAGGTGTTCGTAATCCTCCAGGTTTTCGCGTTTTCGCCACCAATACCGCAATGCGTTTTTGCATAGGTTTGTCGCTGTCCGGATGAGCCAGGCTTTTTCATGCTCCGTGTTTTCAAAGACAGCTCCGGATTTTATCAGGTTGTAGAAAGTGTTTTGTGTGACATCCTCCGTGTCCATGACATTCTTCATATATGCAAAACAGATGCGGTAAATCATGTCTTTGTGACGCTCGTAAATATCCGCAATCTCTTTGTCCGTACGTAACAAAGAGGCTGCCATGTCATCAACTCCCTTCACTGATAATACAATCGACGGAGGTTAAACGTTGGTTATCGTGCTTTTGTGTACTCACTAACGCCGCCGAAGCCTCGAAGACATATATCCTCTATTTCGCCCATTGACGATTTGAGTGTTTTAGGTTTGTGCCCATTTCGGTAGTTGCGCCATGCTGCCATAAAAATATCCCTCCATGTCATTTTGTTTTGTCATGGAAGGACTGTTTGCAGAAAACTATTTACATGCTCCATATAACCCTTGTTGTGCTTTTTTACTTAATGATGAATACGCTAATTTATATGAAGCATGAACTATATCTGT
>CAZUNC010000045.1:0-15385 GCA_964621475.1 uncultured Defluviitaleaceae bacterium
ATCACTTTGTCGTCTGCCACAATTATTTTTTGCCTGTTGGCTGTCCTGTTCTTAGTTTTAGGATTACGTAGAAAGAAAATGAATGGGCGGCAGCCAATGATAAAAAAGAGAATAATCGCAACTGTCATATGTTTTATAACAACTGTTGGACTAGTTACTATGTGCTGGGTTTTCCCAACGATTATCGGATATGATTGGTTTACTATACTTGTTTGGCAAACATATAGCATACTTACAACTTTAATATCATTGGCATTGTTGGCAGCATGTATTACATGGTTTGTATACGCTCGCCCGAAAAACATATTTTGATTCTAATGTGACATACAGGTGTTCCATTTGGTTTGCTACGATAGGGAAAAAAACCAAAGGAGCATGATAAGAATGAACAACAAACTGTTTCACAAGAGCTTTTGCTTTATGATTCTGGGGCAAATAATTTCTATATTTGGAAATTCGATTTTACGATTTGCCTTACCCTTATATGTTTTGGACAAAACAGGGTCTGCCGGCTTGTTTGGTAGTATCCTTGCTCTGTCTATGATTCCGACTATTCTGTTTTCTCCGATTGGAGGTATATTGGCTGACAGAGTGAACAGAAGGAATATTATGGTTGCACTTGACTTTATCACTTCAGTGTTGCTTGCATTCTTCTTTGTAGGCTTTCGAATAGAAATAAGTGACGGTATTGTAGTAATCGCCGTTACGATGATGTTGTTGGCAGTAATACAGTCGTTTTACCAGCCGGCCGTTCAGGCAAGTGTTCCGTTGCTTGCAACTAAAAACAATCTTTTAAAAGCCAATGCGGTAGTCAGCCAAGTAAATGCTTTAGCAAATCTTATGGGCCCAATAATCGGTGGTATTGCGTTTTCTACGTGGGGCTTAATGCCTATTGTCGCGATTAGTGGTGTTTGCTTTTTCCTATCAGCAATATTAGAGCTCTTTATTAAAATTCCTTTCGCAAAATCCGCATCTAAGATGAAGATAGGATGCATGATAAAGAGTGATATAGAGACAAGCTTCCGCTTTATTGTAAAGACAAAGCCCATTTTACTTAAAACGACGGTTGTAATTACGTTGTTTAACCTTATATTCTATTCCATGATGTTTGTCGGACTTCCATATATTATAAAAGTGTATCTCGGGCTCAGCAGCACATTATATGGTATCGCACAAGGCGTACTTTCTGCAGGTACATTATCAGGGGGTATCTTTGCCACTGTAATGTCATCAAAGCTCAGAATCCATAAATCCTATGTGCTATTTCTTATTACTATATTTGCCACACTGCCCATAGGGATCGTGCTCATGTTACAAATGCCTGAAATCTACGCCTATGTAATTGTTATTGTATCCGGATTTATATTTATGGGCGCGTGCAGTGTATTTACAATACTTATGCTTTCATTTATCCAAATGGAGACCCCAAATGAGCTGATAGGAAAGACACTTGCCTACATTATTTCCCTTTGCATGGTGTCACAGCCTTTTGGGCAGGCCATTTATGGCATACTGTTTGAATCGTTTAGTAAAGGTTCTTATTGGATTGTCTTCATCTCAATAGCCATCAACATATTTATTATGGTCTACGCTAAAAAAGTGTTTTCCAATGTTTCGTAAGTGAGAGATGTGTTTATGCAGATTGATCGATTAATAAAACTAACATTTCTGTTAATGAGCCGAGAGCAAATGACAGGAACCCAATTGGCAGAATATTTTGGTGTGTCCAGAAGGACGATTTACCGTGATATCGACACGTTAAGCCTTGCCGGAATCCCCATTTATTCCAATAAAGGCAACGGCGGCGGAATTGGCATTATGAGAGAATACAGGATTGAAAAAACCTTGCTATCTGAAAAAGAGCAGAAGGACATACTGCAAGGGTTGCAAGTTCTAAACGCAGCTCAGTATCCAAATGTTCATGAAGTCCTTAATAAGATGAAGGTCATTTTTAACAACCCGGTTATGCCGGATTGGATTGATGTAGACTTTTCTCAGTGGGGAGATAACAACCGTGACGATTTTCATACTATTGAGCGAGCTATTTTAGATAAGCATGTTATTACATTTGATTATGTAAATTCGGATTTGAGAAAATCTCAACGTGTAGTGGAACCGTTGCGCTTGGTGTTCAAAGCTCAGACATGGTATATTCAAGGCTTTTGTAGGTACAAGCAAGAAATCCGGACCTTTAGAATATCTCGTGTAAAGAATCTATCGGTGACGGATGAACAGTTTGGGCGGAATATCCCTAAAAAATTGTCAATAGAACCAGAGTACGCAAAATCCTACGAGTTAGTGCTGTTTAAATTGAAATTCCGTAAAGAGATAGCCCATAAGGTATTCGATGAGTTTGACGAAAAATATATTGAACATCAAGACGATGGGTCTTTCTTAGTCACTATTTATTATCCTATCAATGAATGGATGGTCGGTCATATTTTATCATTCGGTAATTTTGTAGAGATCATTGAACCGGAAGAAGGAAAAAGGTTGATAAAAGAAAGGGCAAAACTAATATACAATATTTATGATGAGCAGTAGTAGACAAACATCACACATTTTACACATCAAGAAAAGCGAAGCTAACGGGAGCTTAGATAGTTTGGGAAGAGGGGAATTGGAATGGGAGAGACGTACCTAAGGCAATTATCGCCAAATGACGATGTGGTGGAATTGGGGAGGGAGGTCTATGCCCCGAGTCTGAGAGAGATTTGTAAAATGATAAATCTCTGTGACGAAGTGACCGATGAAGTATTGCGCCTCGCAGTCGTATTTGATCCTGTAAAACTCGACGAAACCATTGCCGCACTCTGCGACCCACTTCGCGCGGACGAGGGCTTAAAGCTACTGGAGGAGGTTACTACTCCCGTTGATGGCGAACCGAACGGCAATAAACCGAGCGGCTTTGCAAAGCTCGCGGTGTGTTTAACAGCCGCAAGGGAAACATATAAAAAATACGAGGCTATGGGCATAAACAACGAGACATTTGCAACTACGATGGGATGCTTCTCGCGCTTTGTGAACGAGCACAAGGTCAGCTATGGCGTATACGGCTTTGACCGAGAATGGTGGACGACGCGGCAGCTTTCGTTGCGTCTTTTTCGCATCGGCGAGCTTGAATACGAATTGCGGCAAAGTAAAACGCCCGATACCGAGGCTATCGGCACGGGCGCAAATTGTAACTGTTGCCGCAGAACAATCGCAGTACATATCCCCTCCGATGCGTGCTTATCCGCCGAGAAGCGTCACGCCTCTTACGCGGCCGCGAGGGTATTTATTGCACAGCATTTCCCTGCATATGCGGACAGCGAATGTACGTTGCACACATGGCTTTTGTATCCGGGTCTATCCGAGGTGCTGTCGCCGAATTCACGGATATTGGATTTTCAACGCGACTACGACATCGTCGAGGTTGATCACGAGGACAAGGGCTTTATGCATTGGGTGTTTAAGAACAGCAACCTCGCGCTGGAGGAGCTGCCGGAAGATACCTCACTTCAGCGCCGTGTTAAAGAGCTGCTTATATCGGGCAGAACCCTCGGCTCAGCATGGGGGAGGTTAAAGCAGGGTTTTCTGTTATAGTTAATAACATTGTTGGAGGGTGATTTTGTGACGAATGAAAACTATGATACTTATACGCAGCATGCGCAGTATTGGAACTGGAGTGGACATGACCGAACGCCTGAAGATGAATATTGGTATAATTACGCGAAGCGGTATGGAAACAATGTATTGATTCCAATGTGTGCTTGGGGTGAAACAGGAGCATATATGGCACAGCGCGGAATGATAGTAACTGCGTTTGATATAACTCCGGAAATGATAATGGAAGGCAAAAAGCGTTTCGGTGATCTACAGGGCTTAAAATTGCTTGTGGGAGACGCAACCGATTTTAGATTTAATATACAACCGGTTGACTTTTGCTTTGGTGTTGATTTTGAACTTCTTCATTCAATAGAGGATATAAAAAAGGCCTTTTCGTGTATAAACAACCATATGCGTGACGGTGGTGGATTCGTTATAGAAGCAATTTTACCGCCAAATGAATCAGATAGTTGGCCGCTACAGACATATATGCCTGTCAGACAAGTATATACAGGCAAAAAAGTATGGAAAACAGGAAATGGTCATAATGACGCTGAAACTGGACGGCGATATATTTCGCAAACGTTTCACATCGAGTATGAAAACGGTGATACCGAAAACTTTGACCATTCGTTTTATATGCAATGTTATTCTCGGGAAGAATGGCTTGGTGCTTTTAAGGACTGTGGTTTTGATGTAGTGGGTGAGTATAAAGACCATGAATTAGAATCGTGGAAAAGCGGTAGTGACAAATTTATAATTTTCGAAGCTGTTAAGCATAAAAATTAAATAATTTATGTAGATAAGTGTCGCCGCCTTTTCAACAGAAAATGCGGCTTTCTTGTATTAATATGTCTTTATAACCACCTTGAGGTGAGTCGAGTTAGGACTATGTTTTTGCTACAAATAGAGCTCTTAAAATAGGAGGTTAGCATGATTCTAAACATAGCCAGGCATGAAACTATCGGAGGAATAGAGAGAGGAGTATATTATTTTAATTTACCGAATTATCCGTATATCTCCGTCTCAGAATTGAAAACAGCTGTAGCATTTATTATGTATGAAAGATTAAATAATCGACAAACAGAAATTGTATGTGATGATGAAAGAATTATTGCATCAATAAAAAATGCTGTTGCTAATCCGAATACAATAGAACCTTTCATCCTTTCCGAAACAACGGAATTTGTTTATCATGCCACAGGACTTAGTAGTGCACAAAAAATATTATCATCCGGAAAATTGCTTTCTGCTGTGAATGTATATGGGAAAACTGGCGAAGCCCTTTCTAATGAAAGAAAGGATACTTCGTGGAATGACCCGGCGGATTTTTTTGAATATATAATGTTTTGTAATGGTAATGATATGACTGGAGATTATGTTGTCTTGTCTGACAACTTTCCAAGCGATGAAGATTTAGATAACGGCAATTTCGATGCCGGAGTGCGGTTTTACATTCGGCCTGAGGATATTATGCGGCACCCCGGAAATGTATTTGATGGCTATCATCCTACAAAAGTAAAAGATGAGATTATACTTTCTGAATATCTTTTCGCTTGTATTGTACCTGAACATTACAAAGAAAAACTGGACTGTTTAGTTCTGCCGGAGCTTGCTCCTAAGGTATATTATTTAACACAAAAAGGTATGACATTATCGGAGTGGAATAGAAAAGTTTATGATTTTATATTAACGAGGTATCATTAATGATAATAGAAAAAATAGGAAAACGAAATGTGATATTTAAAAGTAAAACTCCGGAATGGGACTTATACCTTCATTTAATCATTGGAGGCAAGTTCAACATATAAAAACGTATTTTTGCAATCAATCTTAAAGTATAAAACATTAGAAATTGAGGCTTGCATTTCGAGTCACAACGCTGTTCTTGGTAAAGATGTTTTTGAGCAAATAGAAACGACCTTCATTTTGATAAAATATTGATAGCAAAGAATTAAATGCTATACGGGGTTTGTGATAACATGGATTAGAGGAGTGAATGCCATTCGGCAACACTTGATATTACATAATCGGTAATATAAGTGAAGCGCGGAAACGATAGATAAACATTAATTAAATACGAAGAAGCAGTTGCCCATAGCAGCTTTTTTTTTCGTGTGCAGATTATTGTTTTATCTATTATTCCACGCTCACTAAATATTGAACTTGTTGCGAGCTGTGGAATTATTTCCACAGCTTTTTTGTGTTCATTTTATCAAAAAAAGAGATGAGGAGCTAAATATGATGAACATTCCTGGTTGCGAAGCCTTTGCAAAAATCGAGCCAATCAACAAAGGCTGGACCAAAGAAAAATATTACATCGAGACTTTCGATGGGCAACAATTACAATTCAAAAACCGAATTACATTCCAAGCTCGGTGATATAGTTATAGAATATATAAAAGCAAACCGTGATATTCTTGGAATGTTTATACATATACAATTTCAAAAACCCGGTACCTGCATGGTATTTGGATTCAAGTACTAACGTAATGAGCTGCTGACCCCGGGTTTTATCATTTCTCCATCTTCGCTACTTGCGTATTCGTATCCCGGATCCGCTTATATATTTCTTCAGAGAATTTTCGCTCACGGTCGTAGGTATACAGCCCGTTACACTCCTGCTCGACATCGTAGAGCTGGGTATAGCAGAACGCACACACGGCCTCGCTGTTAAGTAGTGTTGAGGTGAGGCCCTCATAACGTGCGCAGACCTCTTCCTCGGTCTTCGGGCGCGCGCCGTAGCCCCAGCTTTCGTCGGTTGCCTTGGGATTCCACCATGTGCCGCCGTACTCGCTGACGAAATATGGCTGATTCCCGTATTGCTGGCGGCCCGGGAAGGTCTCATGTATTTGCCCGGGTTTTAGGTCTGCGTATTTGTCCGCAAAACTCTCGGGCTTTTGATCGTAGTCGTGAACATCGTATATGTCTGTCACGACATGATAGTTACCGCTCGTGTCGATAACAGGGCGCGTGGGGTCGTAGGCCTTTGTAGCGAGCCAGACTACACGTAGCACGTCGTTATCCTGCTTGGCGGTCGGCGAGTCCCAGGTTTCGTTAAACGGGCACCATCCGATGATGGACGGATGATTGAAATCCCTCTCGATGATCTCGAGCCATTCGGGCAGGAAATGTTTTATGCCAGCAGGGGAGGAGATATCAAGGCCCCAGCTCGCATGTTCGCCCCAGAGCAGATAGCCCATCTTATCCGCGTGATACATAAAGCGTTCCTCGAACACACGCTGATGCATACGCGCGCCGTTGAACCCAAGCTCCTGTGACAGACTGATATCCCGTATAAAGTCCTCGTCGGACTGCGCTGTATAGATGCCGTCGCGGTAAAATCCCTGATCTAATACAAGCCTTTGGAATACGGGCTTGCCGTTTAGATACATGCGGTGGTTTCTCCATTCTATGCTACGCAGTCCACAGTAGGATTCAACCGTGTCTGTCACATCGTTCTTGGTCAGTGTGAAGCGTAGTTCATAGAGATTGGGCTCGTCGATACTCCACAGACGCGCCTCGTCAAATGTCAGACTACACATGGTTGTACGGTTGCATATCGCAAAGCTTGCTCTTCCGGCAGGCTTTTGTTCAAATGTCGCGTCTATCGTGATCATGGCGTTGTCGTAATCCCCCTCGACCGTTACCTCGGCATAGAGGGTCGCGTTGACAGGGTCGGTAGTCATTTTGATGAGTTTGATGTATGTTTTAGGAACAAACTCGAGCCAAACCGTCTGCCAGATGCCCGTTGTGCGCGTATAGTCACATGCGTGGGAATAGAAGTTACCGCATTGCTTACCGCGTGGTTGCTTACCGCCGCGCAGATCGTCGCGCGCATAAACGACAAGGGTGTTTTGTCCGGGTTTTGCCGCGCCGGTGATGTCCAATGAGAACGATGCATAACCGCCGCTGTGCTTGCCCACGAGCGTTCCGTTTACCCACACCATGCATTCATAGTCCACCGCGCCGAAGTGTAATATCACACGCCCGTCGAGTTGATTTTCTGACAGCTCAAACCCACGTCTATACCATACCGCCGGGATAAAATCCACAAAGCCTATGCCCGATAACTTGCTCTCGGGGCAGAAGGGGACGTTGATCGTCTTTGTAAAAGCCATCTCTCCGCGTTCAAATCTTTCTAATCCACTGACCGAAAAGTCAAATTCAAATTCCCATTCACCGTTCAGGTTTAACCAACCTGATCTGTACATCTGTGGTTTTGGGTGTTCGGTTCTCGTCGTCATAGTTACCTCCTTATATATTCGTTGACAGCTGTGTCTTGCACAATTCCGTATAAATTCCATATTTTGCATACAATTCTTCATGCCTGCCCGATTCCGCGATTTCGCCCTCGTGCAAAACGATGATGTTGTCCGCACGCTTGACCGTAGACAGCCGATGCGCGATTACGATCACCGTGTGCTGTCCCACGAGTGCATCAATGGCCTGTTTTATGCGCATCTCGGTCTGAACGTCCACCGCAGCGGTAGCCTCGTCTAATATCAATATCGGTTTGTTGCGTAACACCGCACGCGCTATCGCGAGGCGTTGCTTTTGACCGCCCGAGAGCTTTAATCCGCGCTCGCCGATCTGTGTGTCGTATCCCTGCGGCATAGCACTTATAAATTCATGCGCCTGTGCGATCTCTGCGGCCTCTGTTACACTTTTAAGGTCCGGCTTTTCCGATTCATGCTCGCCGCCGTATGCGATGTTGTCTAAGACCGTGCCATTAAATAAGAAGATGTCTTGTGAAACCATGCTGAACTGATCCCTCAGTGAAGACAGGGTGAGTTTACGGATATCCGTACCGTCGATCAAGATCTCGCCGTCCGTGGGCTCATAGAAACGCACGAGCAGATTTATCAGCGTGGTCTTACCTACGCCTGTAGCTCCTACGATTGCGATCATCTTCCCAGGTTCGGCTGAAAATGAGATTCTATTCAAGACGGGGACTTCCTCGTTATAGCTAAAGCTCACATTCTTGAACTCGATGTGACCACGGCTGCTGGGGAGGCTGACCGCGTCCGGTGCGTCCACGATATCGGGCTCGCTGTCCAGCACTGAAAATATCCGGTCACAACCCGCGAGGCTCTGCTGCACATCCTCTACGATACGCCCGAGTGCCGTGAGCGGTTGGTAAAATAGCGACAGATACAAGAAAAACTCGACGATGTCGGTAGCCGTCATCTGCATGTTCAGCACAAACAAGCTGCCGAACAACACGACGATGACCGTACCGAGCGAGGTCAAGAACTCCACGCCCGGATGAAACACCGCCGAATACAATAATGCCTTTAACATATCGTTTGTATATGTAAGCGAGGACTGCTCAACATGCTGAGCCTCAGCGCGTTGCTTGTTAAAAACCTGTATCTCCCGCAGTCCCGAAAAGTTGTCTTGCAAAACCGCGTTCAAATCCGCGAGATCGCTTTGCACCTTGCGAAACATCGGGCGTATCTTTGTCACGAACACCCATGAACAAACGAGCAAAAACGGAACAGGGATGAACGTCAGAAGCGCCAATTGAGGGTTGACCGTAAGCAATATGATCGTAACACCGAGAAATAGTAGGATATTTACGACGATGCTTGGTATCGAGTGTGCGATCAAAAGCTCGAGTGTGGCGGTTGCGTTAGTAGTGTAGGACATCAGCTGACCCGTTTGCTTGTCATGGAAATATGCAAGCGAGAGCCTTTGATAATGCTCATACATGCGTACGCGAATGTCAGAGACGAGCTTCCACGCCGCCACATGATTAAAGTAGTTGGATAGGTATGAGAATACGGCGCGCAGTACATACACCGCGCAGATAATCAGCGCGAGCTGTAGTATGTGCGCAAAATCGATCGAATGCTCGGTGAGCCTGCCCGCGAGTCCTGAGAGCTGCGAGGGGATATACAGGTTTACACCGGTCATCGCGAATGTCGCGAGTGTACCTATTAATAACTGCGGATAATACGGCCTTGCCATACGGAAAACCCTTAATAGATGCCTCATGAAACGCTTCCTTTCAATTATAGCTAATTATTTTGTGTCAATTCAGCCAAGAACCGCCCGGTCAGGGAGCGCGGCTCCGCCACGATCTGTTCGGGTGTACCCGTGGCTATAATCTCGCCGCCATTTATGCCACCCTCGGGGCCGAGGTCAATGATATAGTCTGCGGCATGTAATACATGCATGTGATGCTCGATTACGAGCACCGAATGCCCCTTTTCAACGAGCCCGTTCAAGCACCTGAGTAACATAGAGATATCTGCCATGTGCAGACCTGTTGTGGGCTCGTCGAGGATGTATAGGTTATGTTGACCACGACGCATTTTGCCGAGTTCGGTCGCTAACTTGATACGCTGTGCTTCGCCGCCCGACAGTGTCGTAGAGGATTGCCCGAGCTTTAGATACGTCAACCCGAGGTCATTCAACACACCGAGCTTGTGGCGTATATACTTGCTCGCGCTATCGTCTGCATCAAAATACGCCAACGCCTCTTCAATACTCATTTCGAGCACATCGGATATGTTCTTGTCCTTATACTTGATCTCCAATATTTCTTTATTGAACCGCGCGCCGTTACATACCGGGCATATCGTCTCGATATCGGCCATGAACTGCAGCTCCCGAACGATCACACCTTCACCCGAGCATTCCTCACATCGTCCGCCGTTTTTGTGGTTGAAGCTGAAGTCCTTGTCCGTGTAGCCGTGCTCGATCGCACTCTTGGTCTGTGAAAACAACAGTCGGATCTTGTCGTAGAAGCCAACATATGTCGCGGGGTTTGAGCGGCTGTTGCGGCCTATCGGCTGTTGATCGATGTTTATGACGTTATTGATATGCTCGTGACCCGTGAGGCTCTCATGCGCTCCGGGTTGTGTACGCGGATCGTAGAACAGCTGGTGCAGACGCTTGTACAAAATATCGTGAACTAAGGTCGATTTCCCTGATCCGCTCACACCCGAGATACACAGCAGCACACCGAGCGGTATGCGGACATCCACATGCCGGAGGTTGTGTTCGGACGCGCCTTTGATCTCGATGTAGATGTCGAGGGGTTTTCTACGTTCGGCCGGAGGCGGTATCGTGAGTTTGCCGGATAGGTAACGTCCGGTCACAGAGTCGGGGTTTTTCATTAGGCGCGAGGGCGTGCCTTGTGCAACGATCTGACCACCCTTGCTGCCCGGGCCCGGGCCTATCTCTATGATGTGATCCGCATGCATCATCGTCTCCATATCGTGTTCGACCACTAACACGGTGTTACCGATGTCACGCAGACGTTTCATGGTGTTGATGATGCGCTCGCTATCGCGTGCATGCAGACCGATCGATGGCTCGTCGAGCACGTATAACATGCCCATGAGCCCGGAGCTGATCTGCGTCGATAGGCGGATACGCTGGGCCTCGCCGCCCGATATGGTGTCCGAGCGCCGATCAAGACTCAGATAGTAGAGCCCGATGTCCAAAAGCAGTTCGACACGCGAGACGATCTCCTTGATAACGGCTTGTCCGACGTTCTTTTCTCGTGTGATCTGCACGTTTTGCAGGAAATTTTTGAGCTCCGGGAATGGCATCCTGCATACCTCTGAGATGTTCTTGCCACCGATCCTTACACAGAGGCGTTGGGGTTTGAGCTTTGTACCGTTGCAGTCTGGGCAGATATACTCAACCATAACGCGGTCGAGTGCGGCCTCTTCGTAACTGTCGCTCACGGGCTTTTCCATCCAACGCTTGTACCAGCGATTGATGTCCCCGGTGATGCCGTCGTATGCAAAGGTCCGCCCGACGATCCAGTTATTCTTCTCGCCGATGGCCTCCTCGGGCTGCTCCATTGTTATCCTCTCACCGCCAGTGCCGTAGAAGATCAGGTGCTTGGCCTCGTCGCTCAGATCCTTCCATGGGGTGTCTAAGTCAAAGCCGTAACGTTTCGCTAAGTTGTAGACGATGATAGTCTTGTACGACCAGATACTGGGGTTCAAGACAAAACCCGCCAACGCACCGCCACGGATGGATTTCTCGGGGTTTAAGATCATCAACGAGGGTTCTGCGCGCTTGTGCATGCCGATACCCGTGCAGGTGCGGCATGCACCGTCCGCGTCATTGAACGCAAAGTAAATCGGGTGTGGCTCAGCCATCGCGATATGATGCTCGGGGCAACCCCAGCTTGTATTAAACGCGCGCAGTTGTTCATCAGAATAACCCTCGGGCAACGAGGTTTTATCCACATCCAGTATCAAAAAGCCCTCGCCGATATTTTTAAAGCCCGACTCGAGCGCACGAGTAAACGACTTGTATTGATCCTCTCCGGTCACGACAAAGCTGTCCGTGACTGCGCAGATGTTATAACTGAGGTGTTCTTCGAGGTCGATGTCCGACGAAAGGTTATGCTCCACGCCGTCTATTGTGACGTACCGATAGCCCTTCTTACGTACCTCGTCAAATAAAAACGTATAGGTCTCGTCAAATATCTTGTACACGGGTGCCAATAATTTGAACCGTGTTCCCTTGGGCAAGGACAGAGCCAGTTCAGCGAGTGCGGGTATCGAATGCATCTGAAACTCAGTACCGCAGTACGGACATGTCGGAGAACCGGCTGATGCGAACAGCAGACGCAAGTAGTCGTTGATATCAGTCATAGTGCCGACGGTCGAACGCGGGTTTGAGATACCCTTTTTCTGCTCGATCGCGACAACCGCCGAGAGTCCGTAGACAAAGTCCACGTCTGCACGCTTGACCTGCTGTATACGCCGCCTCGCAAAGGTCGAGATCGAATCGAGAAACCGACGTTGTCCCTCCGCGTAGATGACCTCGAACGCGAGGGAGGACTTGCCGGACCCGCTCACACCCGTGATGACCGTCAATGTGTCACGTGGGATGTCTACATCGATGTTCTTCAGATTGTTCTGTCTTGCTCCCCTGACTGAGATCGTTGCGCGTTTGGCCATTTATTGTCCTCCATAATAGTAAGCGGCCTCCTCGGCCGTAAAGCGACTCTTCGGTATGATATGTATCGGTAACGAGGTCTTTTGAATAATCTTGCTTTCCAGCAGCCATTCCATGCTGAAGAAGAACGTGCCCTCGGTGTCCATCTTCTTATCAAAGTGACGCTCCAGCTCGCTCTCGCCGACCGGTTCACCGCGCTCGCATAGATAGTCCAGTAAAGGCGCATACGCAGTCATAGTATGATGGTTCAGATAATGCTCAACGGCCTTGATCGCAGCCCCCATGCGTTCCATGGTCTTTTTTTGATCCATCAACTCGTAGTATAGAGGTTCAAAGAACACAGGATTTAGCTTTAGGGCTTGCTGTAGGTTTTCACGCATCGGCACCTCGTGGTTTCTTATAACCTCAAACGAGGCCAAAAACTCCAATAATTTCAGGAACCACACATAGGTGTAGTAGGGGTCCTCACGTACGAGATACCATTTCTGTACCTTGTAGAGTGCGTAGATGCAGCCGCCGTGGGTATTCATAAGCATCAGGCGTGCGTCACGCTCGCCTACGCCCTCGATATCCTCAAACAGACTGCGGATACTCTGGTCGCGTTCAAATACGAGCTTGCTGCGGCGAAGTAGGGAATGTGTCATGGAACCCTGCAACGATTTCCTCACATGCGAAAGATATTCCGTGCGCGACGAAAGCCCCGCTGAGAACACAACGCCGTGCTCAACGAGGTTAAAGTGTCTTTCTTTCAATTGCTGATCCTTTACGATGATGTCGATGTCGATATCGGACTTTTCCCAGACGGTGTCGTAGGCCATACTGCCCTCGAGTATGATCGCCAAGATGTTGGTGTCGGGCTTGAGCCGTTCGATCAGGCTGTCAAGCGCTTGCCGGTAAAGTGCCGAAACGTCTTTGTAAGCTGCCATTTTTCCTCCTTTAGAATGTGTTACTGATCGTTGTACCTGACCTTGTTGTATGCATCCGTCAGCTCTGCGATATCCTCGGCAGCCGCGATCTTTTCCCGGATCTCATCGGGCGTGTCGGAGTGCTGTATATCAATGCCACGTTGTTTGTGGCGCTTGATCTTTTTTACAAACTGTCGGCGAACCTTGTTTTCGGGCAGCGACAGAAACGGCAGGTTGAAAAGCCCCTTGAACAGGCTTGTGGGGTTTATGAGTTCTGCGGAAATGTTCTCGGTCACATCAGTGTCCGGAGCCTTTGCGGTGTTGAAACGCTTGTAGAACGTATAGAGTGCCCATGCCACGAGTGCAATCGATCCCACGATGAGACCCACATAGACCACGATTTCTATGATCTTCTCGAGTATTACCCAGAGGAGAAACGGATCCTTCTGCGGTAGTGACATAAGATAATCTATCTCAGTATCTCCGGCAGGGGGAGCACTTTCAGGAGGCGGGGCCTCGGTCGTCTCGCCGCTAAGAAACGATAGTAAGAATCTTAACAGTAAAAATAGCCCATACAGAAGTAGGTTGACGATCCTGTCGATAGCCAAAAACGGTGAGATCACTGCCGCACATAGTAGTATTACAACCACGATCACGAGCAGCTTGTTGTTGGTGGCTAAGATATGCTTTACGGGCTGAACCGTCGTACGCGTGATCAGTGAGAGCGAAAAGTCTAGATTAACCAAGTTGCTCTGTACGACCCAGCAGAGTATCACGACGAAGATACCGATAGGGAATACGGGTGCTAATACCGCATAACCCATACGAGCGGCACCGACACTGAGTGCGACGGACGCGATACCCGTGAACGCGACTACCGACAACGACAGGCTCATCTTCTCTCCGGTGAGACGGTTAATGATCGAGAACACAGTGCAGACGGTCAAGAGGCCGCCGAAAACGAGTTTTTGTAAGAGGGTAGGGCAGATCAGGAACGCAATGAGCGGAGGCAGGATGTGCAATAGCAGAAACAACGGCAGTATACGCACATAACTTCTGACGAAGTGCAGTGCGATAAACGGCAGCAACATCGCAAGAAGCCCAAGCACCGTAACGGAGCTTGGGATGATCATATAAGCGGGGATTATCAGCAGCATGTAGATGATCGCAAAGGCTGTGATGACGAAGGTCATTTCCTCAATCAAGAGACGCGCTTTGTTCATTGTAGGACACCTCCCATTTGCAGATAGTGTTTGCGTCACACGGAATAGTTACAGGCAGATCGGCATAACACGGGATGATCCAGAGGGCCTTTGCGCCTGTCTCGAGTAAGTGGTTAAAGCGGGTATACAGATCATTTTCATGATAGGTGGATATGAGGATGTATAGTGTATCGGCGGAGGATGTCGCGATGATGTCGTCGAGGTTATAGGTAAACGAGGCTACCTCTTGCTGCAGATCGAGTCGCGCGAGCGACTCAAGTATCGTCTGTAGATGACTCTGGCTCTGGCCAGCCTGAACGGAGAGCTCCTTGCCCGTTGCGATATCGCGCCCATTGGCAATGAGTGAGGTCGGGATGGAATCGCCTGTAGTTTGCGTTGCGATCGATGCGGCCATGCGTATAGCGTATTCATAGAGTATGTTATCTGCGCTCGCTTTGTAGGCCTGCGTGTTCAACAGCAGGCAAATGTTTTGTGAGGCCGTGTAGTCGTAGACCTTGACCATGAGCTGCTGCGCCTTTGCGGAGGCCTTGAAGCTAATGGATTTGAAGTCATCATATGGACAGTATTCACGTATGCCCTTGAACTCAAACGGATCTGGGTTTATAAATCTCCGTGCGAGTATCTCGCCGTACATCTTCATATACAGCGCGTCGATGCCGTCGATAGACACGAGCTTCGGGTAAACGGTAATGGCGGTATGCGTAGGGCACTGCAGTGCGAGCTTTTTGACCATGT
>CAZUNC010000046.1:0-15265 GCA_964621475.1 uncultured Defluviitaleaceae bacterium
TAGATCATGCTGTTTGTGACGCGCTCCCATCTGTCTTTCGATGTGCACTCAAATAAAAACGTACGTGAGCGTGCCCACTCGTTGGGTTTTTCGACGCGCCCGTAGATATATTGCTTACCATCCTTGATAAACGGTACGGAACAGTTGTAAACGTCGTAGCCCTCTACGCCCGTAAACGTTAGTAATGCGCTTTCTGTTATTGCGTTGTGCTGTTCAAATAATTCCTTCTGTTGCTTTAACTGCATTCCAATGCCTCCTTAATTACTTTGGTATAATTACATTATAACTTTACTGTAAGGTAACTTTCAACAAACTTATTGACAAAGATCATCAGAATGTTACAATGCGCGAAGCTATGAATCAATGACAAGGGAGGGTAATGTGTGAATAAAGGAGCTGCTTGCCCGATGCCCTCTATTTCCGAAGCGGAATTTGAGGTAATGAAGGTGATATGGGCAAACGAACCAATAAACACAAACGATGTTGTCAAAAAGCTATCAGAGATAAGTATATGGAGCCCTAAAACAATACATACCCTATTATCGCGATTGGTCAAAAAGGGCGCACTGGATTATCAAAAGGACGGCAGGGTATTTGTATATAGATCAACGATATCGCAGTCGGAATATTTAAATACGGAGAGCCAATCCTTTCTAAACCGATTTTATAACGGCGCTATAAACTCACTGCTTATATCATTTATCGAAAACGAAAAGTTATCCGAGCAGGATATAAACGAGTTGACAAAGAGCTTGGAAAAGCTTAAAGGCAAGCGAACGGAGTGATGAATCTGAGCTGGTTTTTTATTAAGTTTATAGTAAGCACGTTTGTTTCATCTGTCATTATCGTTTTGTTGATGTTTATCAAAAAGGCATTTGCAAAATTATTAAACGCAAATGGGCAATATTATCTTTGGATACCTGTCTTTTTGATGTTACTGTTGCCGTTTTTACCTATCGGTAAGGGCGTTTATGTATGGATGGATAGATATGCTATATCAAGTACAGGACATGAAACCTACATAATAAACAACGTGGTACAGGCAACAGGCACCGATACCTCATGGCTGCAGGATTTTTCCATATCTGTCGAGCGTGTTGCGCCGAGCAGTTTTACATCGATATTTGGTTATATATGGCTAGCGGGATTTATTATTTATACGGGTTTATTATTAGTGTCTTCATTTCGCATATATAAAATAGCAAAGAACGCGACCCGGATAACCGATGATCAATGGCGGGCCGCCTTTAATATATGCAAAACGGATACAGATCTGAGGTCGAACATAAATCTATTGCATTCGAAATATATAAAAACACCGATATCGGTTGGCATATTCAATAGCACAATTATCATTCCTACGGATGCAATAAATGCATTAAACACAAACGAGCAGCGTTATATATTGATGCATGAGCTACATCACTTCAAACGCAAAGATGTACTGATAAATCATTTGATGTGTATAATACAAGCGATCTATTGGTTCAATCCCATAATTCGGTATGCATTTGATATGATGCGTATCGATCGGGAGATCGCTTGCGATATGTCTGTTGTTGGTTCGTTGTCTGTTGATAGTTGCGCTGACTATGGGCTTACGATATTGAAGTTTGCCGGGATAAATAATCACAGAACCCTTGCGGTCACGTCTGGGTTCGGAGGTACACAGAGCCATGTTTCGAGGCGTATAGAGCGCATCGTATCCCATTCGCACACGCGTAAGACCTCGAAAATCTCAAATATAATAAACATGCTCATGTTTATGCTGGTCTTTATGCTCGTCGCGGCACAAGTACCTCTGATGTCTGCGTTGGCACACGATACGGACCGATACACCTTTAATGAAAGCAACGTCGCATATGAAGACCTGTCCGATTATTTTGACGGATATGAGGGCTGCTTTGTATTGTATGACACAAGCGCAGATCGATACTTGATTTACAATAAAGACAATGCCGTGACGAGGGTTTCACCGAATTCGACGTACAAGCTGTACAGTACGCTGATCGGTTTGCAAGAGGGCATAATCACAGAGGCAAACTCTACGCTAACATGGGATGGCATCCAATACCCGTACGATAGCTGGAACAGTGATCATGACCTACAAAGCGCGCTCAGAGACTCCGTGAACTGGTATTTCCAGACGATGGACAACGAGATCGGGTATGAAAGATTAAAGGCGTACATAAAGCAGATCGGTTATGGAAATGAGGATATCTCCGGTGGGGTTAAAGCCTTTTGGCTGGAGTCCACATTGAAGATCTCGGCTGTCGAGCAGGTCATGCAACTGCAAAAGCTACAAGCAAATGACACGAACTTTTTGCCCGAGCATGTAGATACGCTAAAGAGGGCCATGAGGCTGTCGAACGACTATGACGCGGAGCTCTATGGAAAAACCGGCACCGGTACCGTAAACGGCAGCAATGTAAACGGTTGGTTTGTCGGATTTGTGGATGCAGAGCAGGGTGACTATGTTTTTGCGACACACATCAACGCCACATCAAACGCTACAGGTAGCGAGGCTGCAAGGATCACGTTAAGTCTATTAGCAGACAAGGGAATTCTTAAATAAAGCTGCTGTTTGACTTTTTATTCTTACAAGTGTAAGATATGTTCAATAGTATTACACATGTAAGAATTAGGAGGAAATATGAAACGGCGGAAAAGGTACATCGGATGGGTAATATTTATATCATGCATGGCTTTGGTGTATGCGGGGATCGGATATGTCATGTATATGGAAAAGGAACTGGAAAACAGGAGAGTAGCCGCAATTCCAGACAGCTTGGTGCAATACATGGATTTTATAAATAGCAAAAGCTACGAAGAAATGTATATGATGCTGAGCTCGCAATCAAAGGAGGCAATGACGCAAGAGGAATTTGTTTCTCGAAACATGGGTATATATGACGTTATTGAGGCTTCGGGTATAGAGGTAAGCGTTCATAATGTCGAAGACGACAAGGATATGAAGATTGTCAATTATGAGACCAAAATGGAAACCCTTGCAGGAGAGGTAGAGTTCCCGAATAGGGCTGTATACATATTAGAACAAGAGCCGACCGGTGCGTTCTGGGAAAAGATAGCACCCATAACCATAAAACAGGAATACCGTCTGGTATGGAATTCTCAGTTGATTTTCCCTGCGTTATCTACGACGGATAAGGTACGTGTAAACAAGGTAGAGGCGGAGCGAGGTGAGATCTATGACAGAAACGGAGACATGCTCGCGGGAAAAGGCGTGGCGTCGTCAGTGGGCTTTGTACCAGGAAAGATGGGCGAGGATAAGGATTTATGTGTGGAGCAAGCGGCTGCCTTATTGAACATGAAACCCGAAACGATCCGGCATAAGCTGCAGGCCTCGTATGTAAAGGACGACACCTTTGTACCCTTAAAGACCATGAAAAAATTCCCGGAGGATGACGCGGCATCGGAATGGAAAGCGGGGCTCGAGGAGGAAGAGCCCGAGGCTATAAAGGAACAAAAGGCTTTACTGGATGCACTATTAAAGATACCGGGAATAAAGGTTATCACTGTGCCAATGCGTTCATATCCGCTCGCGGAAAAAGCCTCGCACCTGACCGGATACATACAAAACGTGACCGCAGAGGATTTGGAAAACCTCACGGGTAAGGGTTATGGGGCCAACAGCGTCATCGGTAAGACGGGGCTTGAGAAGATATTGGAGGATCGGCTGCATGGCGTGGATGGTTATGAGGTCATAATAGTTGATAAGGATGGAAAGAAGAAAGAAACTATAACCAGCCGAGCCAAGCAGGACGGTGAAAGGATAAGGCTTACGATAGATGCATATATGCAAAAATTGCTGTTTGACCAATTAAACGGTGATAAGGCTACGGCGGTTGCGATGAACCCGTTGACCGGAGAGGTATTAGCGCTTGTGAGCACACCGTCATATAACGCGAATGATTTTATCTTTGGCATGTCGCAGGAACAGTGGGACAGTCTCAATCAGGATGAGCAGAAGCCGTTATTTAATCGCTTTAAGGCTGCGCTCGTGCCGGGTTCGGGCTTTAAATCCGTAATAGGCGCGATAGGTTTGACAACGGGTGCATTTGATGAGGATGATGACTTTGGTCACAGCGGCAAGAGTTGGCAAAAGGATGCAAGCTGGGGACGTTATCGGATAACGACCACAAAGGAATACAGCGAGGATGCTGTGTTAAGAAACGCGTTGATATACTCGGATAATATATACTTTGCAAAGGCCGCGCTTAAGATAGGTGCGCAAACCCTACGTGAACAGCTACTAAAAATCGGTTTTGATGAGCGCATACCATTTGAATATGGACTGTATTCATCGTTATATTCCGCGAGCGAGGGTTTTGATTCTGAGATACAGCTTGCAGACAGCGGTTATGGTCAGGCACAGATATTGGTAAATCCGATCCATATGGCATCGATCTACTCGGCATTTTTAAACGAGGGCAATATGCTTAAACCAAGACTGTTTCACGAAGACGACAAAGACCTTGAAATATGGAAAACGGGGGCTTTTACAAAGGAAGCTGCGGAGACCGTTAGACAGGATTTGATAGCGGTAGCCGAGCGGTCGTATAAGATTATAGGTCAGAGTATGCCTGTGCAATTGGCCGGAAAGACCGGTACCGCAGAGATAAAGCAATCAAAAGAGGATAGGGACGGCACGGAGCTCGGTTGGTTTAATGTTTTTACTGCCGAGCGCGAGACGCGCAATCCCATATTGATTATCACGATGATCGAGGACGTAAAGGATCGTGGCGGCAGCGGTTATGTTATCCCAAAAGTGAATGCGGTGTTACAGAATTGGGAGTACTATAGATGAGACAAAGGATTTTACTAATTTATAACCTCATTTCAAAAAAACACGGAGCAATATCGCAAGAGGATTATACGAACAAATGGCCCTTTTATCAGGATAGATAAAAGGGCCACATCGGAAGAGGCAATAAACCGCCTACGCTTTAGTTACGATTAAAACCCTTCTACAAACCTATCTACGACTAACTGCCTAAACTCCTGCGACAGCGTAGCGAAATAGGCTGTAAATCCCGTCACACGTACCACGAGATCCGGGTATAACATCGGATCCTCGTGGGCCTTCATGAGTTTTTCCCCATCGAGTATGTTTATGTTTATCAGCGTGCCACCCATGTCCACATGGGTACGCAACAGTCGTTCGACGTTATCGAGTCCACCCTCCATAGCCGACAGCTTTGGATCCATCTCGAGCTGCAGCGGGCAGGTGTTGCCGTAAGCGGTCTGCGCACGCGCGATACCGGTTGCCATAGCGGTCGATGCGCCGTCCTTACGAAAGCCCGGGTTCGGGTTTGCGCCGTGCGTAACGGGTGCATTGGCATATCTGCCGTCCGGCGTTGCACCGACGGTCTTGCCATATGCGATCGTGCTGGACCACGAAAACCAACCGGGTACAAGCTGGCGGCGTCCGGGCATCGGCTGTTCCTTGACGATCTGCGCGAACGTACTGCTGATGCGATGCGCCCATCTGTCCCCGAGGGAATCCCCTTGGCAATACTTCTCCGAGGCCTTAAGCATCAGGCGGATGCGTTCGTTTTGCGTGCCCGTAAAGTTCTGTTCGAGGGCTGTAAACAACTCGGGCCATGTAAGGATACCTTCCTTTTCGATACGCTGCTCGAGAGCCGCAAAGGAATCCGCTACCGTACCCAAGCCTACGCCGTCTACACCCATCGTGAGATATTTTGCACATACGGATATGTCTTCGGCGTTTTCGATCGTGTTCTCCATCATCAGGTTCATCACGAGCTCGGGCATGACCTTGTGCTGGTGATCCAGATGATGATTGATACCCTTTGCGGTGATCTCAACAGCCTTTACAAGATGCGCCTGCATACGATCGAATAAGCCCTGTACCGAATAATTACCCTGTTCCTTCATTTCATATAATGCGACCTCAAAGACCTTCGCTACATTGATCTTTACGCAGTCATTGATTGGATACTCTATGCCCGGGATCGCCATCCAGTTACAGCCGACCGCGATACGCTTGCGTGCGTCGGCTTTTGTTACGCCCGCGTTCTTCATAAAGTTCATCAGGCCCTTGTCACCAGAGAACCTCGGCCACGCGTTTCTGTCTTCAAACAGATAGTACACGGCTTTTTTTACAAACTCCGGATCGATCCTCTCGTGTATGCGCACGGTCAGGTTCACCGATATGTTCAGCAGATGCGCGGCTTCCAAGATAAGATAGGACAGTGGGTTGGTCAGGTCATTGTCAAATTCGTCCGCACCCGAGAGCTGATAGTAATGTGTTTCGTTTAATAATAAATTGGCCAATATAAAGCGTGCCTTGTCGTCGTCGATCAGGCCGTTTTCTTTATCCTGCTTATAAAACGGATAGAGGATCACGTCCAGATTGCAGCCCGCTCCGTCGCGGTCATACATACGCGAGAGCGTGTTGAACCAAGCTATCCATTGGCATGCCTCGAGTAAGGTCTTTGGAGCACCGGATACGATCGCTTCGTTGGCTGCGATCATTTCCTTCAGTGTCGCTGCGATATCGCTGTCATTTTCGTCAGCGAGCATATTCTTTGCGAGCTCGATATGCCTAAGAATAAAACCCTGCATGGCGGTCAAAACGGTTTCCTCTGCTTTTAGGAATTCGAGCTTCTCACCTTGAACGTTTTTCATAGAGGCGTGGATACGATCGAGTATCCCGCCGAAGCCTTGAGAAATGCCAATGTTGTAATCGCATGCGCAATGCGCGTCCGCTCCGATGCCCGAACCGATGTGGTAAAGCTCCTGATACGGCTTGAGCTCGTCGTACGGGAAATACTTCTCGTAGGCTGCAGAGGTATTACGATAGATGGACATCATATCGGCCCAACGCCCTGCCAAGATCTCAAGGCGATCTATGTACAGCGGATGATTCTCGACAAAGACCTTGAAGTTCTCGGCGTTACCCTTCGGGCCGAACATAAAATCCTCGCCCTCGTTGTATATAGGTTTGAACTGATAACCCTCGGGCTTTGGCACTGTGCCGTAGTCGTCACCGTCCATATAACCCTGCTGCTGCTTCTTTTCGATTGTATGCCTGATCTTTGTTTCCTTTAACGCCTTCAAACGCTGTTCGTAAGTCATGATTTATCCTCCATACACTATGTTATCGATCCGTACATTTAATCCGTGACCGCGCGCAACATCGGCCAAAGCCTTCATCGTCTGCGCATCGGTCTTTTTGTATGCCTCGGGCTTGAAATGTACGGAAGAAGCCTTTGACATCCCGAGTGGGTGATAGTTAAGTAACTCGTAATACAATATTCCCTTTAACCCGGCTAAGAAGCCCGCTATAGCAGAGATCTCAGGCACATTATCATTAATCCCTGCAATCACGGGCGTGCGTACGATCAGTCTCGCACCATTATCGGAGGCTGCGGTGATATTACGCAGCACTGCGTCATTTCGTTGTCTTGTATATAACTTATGCTTCTCGGGGTCGAAAAGCTTCAGATCACACATCACAAGATCACATAACGCGCAAACCTCCAATACCGTTTCCGTCTCGAGACTCATATTTGTTTCTATCGCGGTATGCACACCCGACGCTCTGAGGCTTGTTAATAATTCCTTCAAGAAATCCGCCTGCAACATCGGCTCGCCGCCCGAAACGGTTACGCCGCCAAACTCGCCGTAATAGGGCCGATCCAACTCGATCTGTGATAAAACCTCCTGAACGCTCATTTCTGTGCCGCAGATCTCCTTGGCGCCCGAAAAGCAACCCTTGTCACACATGCCGCAGCCGATGCATTTGTCCGGATCAGTGAGTGTTTCGGGACCGCTGAAAACGGTCTCCGGGTTGTGGCACCATCTACAGCGCATGTTGCAACCCTTTAAAAACACTGTCGTGCGTATACCGGGCCCGTCGTGCACACTGCAATGCTGTATGTCTGATATCAATCCTGTTGCTGTCATAGTTTCCTCCGTTACTTAACCGAATCGCGTTCGACTATAGAGCAGCCGTTATAATAACGCTGCAACGCCGAACGCGGATTTTGCAGACGGTTCAGCATCAAGCTCATGCTCTGTTCCGCTATGGCCTTTCTGTCTATTTGAACCGTTGTGAGCTTTGGTACGATAAAATCACATATGCTTGCGTTGTCGAAGCTAATGACCGATACATCATCCGGTACGTTGATACCTCTTTGCGTGAGCGTGCGTATAAGCATCACTGCGGATTTGTCGCAGTGACAGACAAACGCGCTTGGTATATCCGTAGGGATATCTATGTCCACGATGTATTCGCCCGATAGAGGGTTGTTATTCGAAAGCTGCCAACTGTCGTTATATGTGAGCCCATTTAGCTTTAGCGCTTTTAGATAGCCGAAATATCGGTCGCATATGCTTGAGGTCTGGGTGATGTTGCCCACAAAGCCGATCCGTTTGTGACCTCGCTTTATTAAGTAATTCGTTACCTCATAACCCATGTAGTAGTTGTCTGAGATCACACAGTCCATCGGGAAGTCCGCGTTGTAAAAGTCGATAGCGATAAAGACGGCGTTTATGTCCATCAGCTTTGATAGATATGACGGCGATAATTCGCCGCATAAAAAAATGCCGCTGTAGCTATCGGTCATCAATTGGGGCGGCAGCTCGTTATGGGTCTCAAGCTCTGTGTCTATTACAAAGCATCGCAGATTGTAATCAGACTTTGTGCAGTAGTTGTTTATGTAGTAGTAGATCGTCGTGTAAAACGTGTCGTCCTCGAGGAAGAATCGCTTCGGCGTCACAAGAGCAAAGCTGTGCTTTAGACTCGTTTCCTTATGCTTTATGTAGCCCATCTCCAGAGAAAGCTGCAAAATCTGCTCGCGTAGCGTATCGCCGATGCCCGGTTGGTTGTTTATCGCCTTTGAGACGGATACCTTCGAAATGCCGAGACGCGCCGCTATGTCTTCCATTCTGACTTTATTTCCCATCATCCAGCGTCCCATCGTTAATTTTAAGAACCGTTTTAATTATAAAGCATTAGCGAACAATTCACAATGCTTTGACCGATGATGAGCGGTGATGTATTATTTTCAAGAAATGGAACAAAATGAGAACGATTAGGGAGGTAAGATTGTGAAGAGGATTTTATGTTCATGTGCAGTAACGCTTGCGATTATCCTGTTGGTTTTTTCGAATGTGTATGCGGCAGGGGCGGGCGAGGACAATATCACACGCGCAGAGGTCGCGGCTATGGTACTGCGGTACGCTGATGACTATGTAAGCGCGGTCGAGATGGGGGATATCATCAAGGGTGATGGTACGGGCAATCTATTTTTAGATAGGGAAGCAACCGGTTACGAAGCGCTCGCGATGATAGCGCGTGGCTTTGGAGGATTTGATGAGCCTAAGGGTCATAACTTACGCATGTCCATATTTGATACGGACATATCGAATGCACCGTTTTTCTTCTCGGATGAGTTAAATACGCTTCAAAAGGCGGGGGTATTAGGTAGGAGCGTCGATTATTCAAAGCCCATATCCAAAGCGGACTTTGAACGATTGCTCGCGCGCGTATTTGAACTCAAGGGGACAAACCTGCGTGACGATTACTTTAGCACGGTATTAAAGGATGACTTCGACAGATCTGTCTGCAAAGAGGGTGAGGTTGCGGCCGGTGCTATTGTGGATGCGGAAAAGATAATAAACGACAGGGTAGAAGGCCTTATTAAAGACGCTGTTAAGTTAAGCAATGATAAGGGGACACCTGAGCAAAAGATCGCAACGTTTTATCAAAATCTGCTGGATATACAGAGCAGGAACGGGCTTGGAACGGAACCGTTAAAGCCGTATATAAAACGGATAATGGATACGAAGAATGCGCAGGAGCTTGCGGATGTTTCGGCTGCGTTTACCAATGAGATGGGTTTATTTTTACTCTTTAATTTCGGTGTGTACTCGGATATAAAAGACAGCTCAACAAATATGTTATATATGAGCTCTGTTGGTTCGGGTTTATCTAAAGCAGAACTTGAAACGGACGCGGTTAAAGATTTGTATATAGACAAGATCGCAAAGTTTCTCGCCTTGGCAGGGGTGCCAGGTAGTGAGGCTACAGAGGGGGCGAGCCGGATGTATGAGATGTATAAGCGTATTAGCGCGGTTTCGTTAGATCCCAATGAGGTGTATGACGCGGACAAGATATACAATGTATTCACGGCGGACGAGCTTCAAAAGACCTTCAAGGGTATCGATATGAAGAAGTATTTTAATACCATAGGGTTAGGTGACATAAATAGGGTTTGTGTAACAGACAAGGCCGCGTTTATAAAAGCCGCCCAGATCATAGGGGATCAGAAGAATTTCGAGACGTTAAAATATATGGCGCTATACGACATGGTAAACAGTTTTTCGCTGTGTCTATCGGAGGATGTGTATGACGTTTACATGTCGTTTAACACCAAACGGTTGGGCATAACAGGGAAAAGGACCAACGAGCGCATGGCCTTAGAGACTGTTAAAAGTGAGTTTGGGTCGTTGCTTGGTAGGATGTATACGGATAGGTATGTGTCGGACGAGGCAGTGAAAAATGTGAGTAAGATGGTCGGGGATATAAAGAAGGTATATATCAAACGGATAGAGGGTATAGAATGGATGTCTCCCGAGACAAAAGAACGGGCGATAACAAAGCTCATGAGGATGGGGGCTATTGTCGGGTATAGTGACAGGTGGGACACATTTTATGATAATACGGAAATAAAAAGTTATGCAGAGGGTGGCGGCCTCGTGGAAAACAGAATAAACATGGGTGCCGACATGTACAAATACATGCTCAGTGAGCTACACAAGCCCGTTGATAAGATGAAGTTAAGCGGTAGTGTATATACAATCAACGCGTACAACGACATTAGCAGTAACGTTATAGCTCTATACGCAGGGATTATGATCCCTCCGTTTTATGACGACAACAACAGCTACGAAGAAAACATAGCTGGGATAGGCAGTATTATCGGCCATGAGATAACCCATGCATTCGACTCAGCCGGAGCGAAGTTCGACGAAAACGGAAATGCAACGGATTGGTGGACGCCAGAGGATTATACGCATTTTGAAGGGCTGTGCAAAACGATCATAACACCGTTTGACGGTGTCGAGGTGGCTCCCGATATCATAAATAACGGCACACTGACTCTAATGGAAAATATAGCGGATCTCGGCGCGATCAGTGTAACACTTGAACTGTTGCGTGAAAGCGAAAGCCCGGATTACGATAGGTTCTTTAGGAATTATACAAGGTGCTGGGGGGATACACGTACGCGTGAGGTTTCGGAGTTTGCGGTGAACAGTGACGTACATTCACCCGGAAAGGTCAGGGTAAATAATGTGATAAAACAGTTTGAAGAGTTTTATCAAACGTACAATGTTACACCGGAGGATTGGATGTATGTAAAGCCAGAGGATAGGGTATCACTCTGGTAAAACTATATCAAACCGAGCTGCTTAAATAGGACAACCCACAAAAAAATCGTTATTATAGACAGCAGCGAACCCATTACGACGATCTCGCCTGCGAGTTTGCTGTCCGCGCCGGCCCCGTGCGCCATCGTAAAGCTTGAAACAGCCGTAGGGCTTGCGAACATCGCAAACAATGCGACGAGCTGTGCTTCACGAAAACCCAGCAAAACACTGATGGGCATAAAGATAGCGGGTAACAAGATTAACTTACCGGCGATCGCAAGTGTGAGTGGCTTGATGTTGTTCTTCAGGTTGCTCACGCCGAACGAGCCGCCCAAAACGATCAACGATAGCGGTGTTGCGATCTTTGCGACATCACCTACGCTTTTATGCAGCAATGACGGTAACTTTAAGCCCGAGAGTATGAACAGATATGCGAACACAGAAGCGATAATCAATGGATTTTTGGCGATGCTTATAAGCGTCGCCTTTAATTTTATCTGCTTGCGTCCGAACAGCTCAAGCGCGAACACGGACAAGATGTTATAGAACGGCACGACAAACGACGAGAGTATCGCAGTCACGGACGCACGGCTCTCGCCAAACAACGATATCGTCATAGGCAATCCAAATAATATGTAATTGCTTCTAAAGATCCCCTGTATAATAACCCCGCGGCGTATATTATCCTTTTCGATCAGCGGGATCAATAACATCAAGGCCGCGAAACTGATAAAAACGCATGAACACGCAAAGATAATGAGCCTCAAAGAAAAATCATTTTCAAAGTCGCTGTTGTAGATGTTATAGAAGATCAGCACTGGCAGAAACACCTTGAAACAGAGGTTGTTCAAGTCGCGTAGAAAGTCCGCGTTAAACACCTTTATAAACTTAAGCGCGTATCCGAGTAACATCATAGAAAATAGCGGGAATACAACGGAGAAGGATGTGTAAAGATTGGACATTAGGGTATTCACTCCTTAATAAAATATTAACATGCGTATATGAATCTGTCTATGAAAGAATCGTCAATCGGGCGGTTGCCTTCTCCCCGAAATGGGGAAATGTTACGGAAACATACTAAAGGCAGAGCCATCTACATATCGTGTAGATGTGCTCTGCCTTTTCATGTTGTTTTAATATACCGGAGCTTGGTTTTAACTCCGGTTTAGAGGGTCACGCGATTGATTAGCAACCGCATTCCTTATCCTTCTTGCGACGCGGGATATTGTTAGAAACACCAGCGAGGAACTCGGGTTTCTGCGGAGGGGCAAAGATATCCAGCGGGAAGTCTAAGTTGTCAAAGAATTCGCAGGGGTTGAGCGGGGAGATTTCTTCGCATTCCTCTGGTATGCAGAAGCCTCTGGACTCAACGGTCAGGTTAACGATCCTGAAGAGCTTGATGATTGTGAACAAGCCGATCGTTACACGGACCTCATTGGCTTCGGGTGCAAAGTCCCTGGGGCCACAATTGATGCGCCTCTGGTATGCGAGCTCTGCATCAAGTGCGATAGCTTTGGCTTCGTGCATTATACGTCTGCGAAAGTGGATCGCCTGAAATGCTACTGCCTGACCGGAAGAAGATGGTTATATTTTGACCGTCCCATTCCATGTGGTGGATGATGCGTTTCATGATGTTACGCTGCTCTGTGATATCGTAGACATTTAACATACTATTGATCTTTGCGAAAGAGTCGCGCAGTGAGAGCATATCTAATTCCTTAGACCGTTCATTAGCTAAAGCCAATTGAAGGGTATTTATTCTTTCTTCGATCTCTCTTATCTCCACACTAAAGTTCTTTATCATTGCTAATAACGGCTTACCTATGTCCGGATCGGAAGACTTGGCGAGCTGAAGCATAACGTTTTGCTGTCCCGATTGCTTCAGCGTCAGTTCACGCTTGAGCTTATCAAGATGCACGCGCCTGTCGTCATGATGTTCGGTTTGGCTTATTCTATTGCGATCGAGTAGTTCATTAAAACTATCCTCGTCTGATGAGACCTTTATAAGCATGTCGAGCACATCGTCCTCTAATTTGTTGCCGTTTATGTTTATAACGTCACAGCGTGCCTTTTTACTTGTTTCTTTAAGGTTGCAAACATAATAAAATTCCCTGTAGCCGCCTTTTGCACTGACCCTTCCGTTCTTTACCCTCATTGTAGAGCCGCATTTTGAACACTTGATCAACCCTGCAAAGATGCCGTGTCGGGCTGTACCGGCGCGTGGCATCTTGTCCTTATTCTCGTCCAATATATGTTGTACCTGTACCCATATATCGCCGGAAATTATCCCATTGTGCTTACTGATCGCAATGATCCATTCGCTCATCGGCTTGTCGGTGAGCTTTTTTCGATCCTCACGGTTATAAGGAATCACCGAATGTGACCCGTCATATTCTGTTTCGTCATTACATAAGTCAACGTTATGAGACTTGAAATAGTTATACAAGCTGTTATCCGCTGTAGCATATACCGGATTTACAAGGATATTACGTATCGTCGACATACAGTATGGCTTATTCTTCTTTGTCTTAATGCTTCTCTGTGAAAGATATGTTTCGAGCGCGCTCAACGAACGCATTTCGAGATACTTGTTATATATGAGTTTCACTATCTCGATCTCATCTGGAATAGGGGAGAGCACAACCATGTTTTTTTCGCTGCCTAATGCATCCAGATATGGTATAGATTTACTTTCAAATCCTGTGGGTGTGAGCCCCCCAGTCCAACGGCCTTGCTTGGCGTAGTGCAGCATCGTATCTCTAATACGCTCGGATATGTTGTTACGCTCGAGTTGCGCGAAGATCATCAGGATATTGAGCACAGCCGAACCCCATGCCGACGATGTGTCAAAGCCCTCGCTCGCAGATATGATGTTGACATTGTACTTTTCAAGATACTGCTGTAGGTTCGCAAAATCGACTAATGAACGGCTGATCCGATCAATCTTATAACATATCAAAGCTTGGAATTCTTTTTTCGTGCGAATATCCGAGAGCAACTGCTTGTATTGAGGTCGCTCAGTGTTGCCTCCTGAAAAACCTTCGTCGACATAAACCTTAAATTCATCTACACCGGGGTAATGGGTTCTGGCTGCATTTTTACAGTATTCTATCTGGCTTTCAATACTTTCACTTTTGTCACTATATTTGGATTTTCGGGTATATATGGCGATTTTCATTATGCTTCAGCTCCGTTCGATCATCATATCTTTTCATCGATTTATGTACATACTCAACCTTCCATATAACAGCATACGATGGTGCGAGGTGATGATATGGCAAATGCAAAGGTAAACGATAGAGAACATAAGTATACATACAACATTATATGTGCAAACATGCCATCAAAAGAAGCCATTCGTGAATACAAAGAAACCATATTTAGTTATAACCTTCGTAGGCTTGTTCCGGCGCATCAACAAGACGAACTCTTACAGGCGTTTGTTGACGCAGGTCTGATGAAAGCTTGAATTGTGCCGAAGCAAAAAATAGCCCGCCCCTCGTTTGAAGGGCGGGCTATTTAAAATGCTATGTAGATTATGACGATGCTCCAGCCCCCGCCGCGGCTGCTGAGGAGGCGGAAATCGTTGCTATCATGACGACTTGTTGTGCAATGATAATGTTGGTTATGCTGGTCGAAAGCGTTGCTGTCAACACCCCGTCTTTAATGCCTTCGGCATAATCACACGCTATTAACGATGCCGCAAACATAAGCAGTTCTTGTGTTGACAGAGACAAAGCACCGAAGCCCTTTTGCTCTCTCAATTTATCCTTAGCTATACCGATGTCTCGGACGATCGTGTCTATCTCCACAGGCAGCAGAGCGAGGATTCCTAAGACCGGCA
>CAZUNC010000047.1:0-14941 GCA_964621475.1 uncultured Defluviitaleaceae bacterium
ACAATGATGATGTTACAACGATGGATTTTGTGGTTATGATACTGATGCGGATATTTAAAAAATCTGCCGAGGAGGCCTCAAACATCATGATGCAGGTGCACAACAACGGCTCGGGCATCGCGGGTGTCTATATCTATGACATCGCGATCACAAAGAAGCTCGTTTCGGAGCAGCTCGCGCGTGAAAAGGGCTTCCCACTCAGGCTCAGCATTGAACCCGAAGACGGTGGCAGTTGCTAATAAACATAAACGGAGACTGATGATGAAATTAGATAATCTATCGAACCAAGTATATATCGTCGCGCTAAACGAGGCGCGTATGCAAAACCACGAATATGTAACGCCGGAGCATTTCCTATATGCGGCGCTGATGTTTGAGACGGGCAAGGAGCTCGTTAGCAATAGCGGTGGAGATCATCAAGGGATATCGGAGGATCTGGGTGAATTCTTTGAGACCAAGATGACCCCCGCAGACAATGACAACCCTATAGATTCCTGGAGCTTTGTGCAAATGTTTGAGATAGCCGTCGCGAAGGTAAACGCGGTCGGTAATGAGGAGGTCACGATCGGCGACATCCTCGTCTCGATCATGAGCCTGCACGAGAGCTATGGCGCGTATGTAATGCAAAAGAACGGCGTGAACAAGTCGCTGCTCGTGAAGAACGTCGCGATCTCGTCATCGAAGGCCAACCCGGAGAGCACGCAGCAGAATAACACACAGACGCCAAAGCAGGAGCAGCAGCGCAGCGGACATAACCACGGCGATCAGAGCCGGAGCGAGCAAGCGGATAGGGAGTTTCTGAATACCTTTACGGTCAACCTCACGCAGAAGGCAAAGGAAAACAAACTCGACCCGTTTTATGGGCGTGAGGAGATCAGCGCTCGTACGGTTCTCGTGCTATGCAGGCGCTTAAAGAATAACCCTGTGCTCGTGGGTGATCCGGGTGTCGGCAAGACTGCGATCATCGAAGGGCTCGCACAGCGTATCGCATCAGGGGATGTGCCGGCCGCGCTTGAGGGCTGTCAGATACTGCATCTGGATATGCCCGCGCTGCTGTCGGGCACAAAGTATAGGGGAGATTTCGAGGAGCGGCTCGTGAAGCTCATAAACATCATCGCAAAGACCGAGAAGCCGATCGTATACATCGATGAGATACACTCGGTGGTTGGTGTGGGTCAGTCCGGAGGTGGCGGTATGGATGCCGCAGGGATACTCAAGCCGTATCTGTTGCGCGGCGATCTACGCTTTATTGGTACGACGACGTTCGAGGAATACAAGAAATACTTCGATAAGGAACGCGCACTCGCGAGACGCTTTCAAAAGATCGACGTGGACGAACCCACACTTGAGGAATGCATAGAGATACTGCAGAGCATCAAGCATAGATATGAGGCATATCATAATGTGAGTTATGGCGACGGGATTATTAAACACATCTGTACGCTCTCGCAGAAGCATTTAAAGGATCGCTTTATGCCGGATTCCGCAATCGATGTAATGGACGAGACAGGAGCCAATCTAAGGTATAAGGACAAGACGGACTTTATGCATATCGTTACGGAGCGTGATGTGGAGCGTTCTGTCGCAGCTATAGCTAAGATACCTGAACGCAGTCTGTCAGGTGACGAGACCGAGAAGCTACGAAACCTCGAAAGCGATCTAAGTAAGCGTATATTCGGTCAAGACAAGGCCGTTGCGGCGGTCGTAGGCGCGATTAAGTCCGCACGCTCGGGCTTAAACAATCCGGACAAGCCTGTAGCAAATCTGTTCTTTGTGGGGCCGTCGGGTGTTGGTAAGACCGAAATCGCTAAGCAGCTCGCGAAATGTCTCGGCCTGACGTTGCATCGGTACGATATGAGTGAGTATCAGGAGAAGCACTCGGTCGCACGGTTGATCGGAGCTCCTCCGGGATATATAGGGTATGAAACCGGAGGTCTGCTGACGGACGCGATAAGACGGACGCCAAGTTGTGTGCTGCTGTTGGACGAGGTAGAAAAGGCACATCCGGATATCATGAACGTACTGCTGCAGGTTATGGACTACGGTGTGCTGACGGATTCGTCGGGTAAGAAGTCGGACTTTCGAAATGTGGTACTGATCATGACCTCAAACGTAGGCGCAAGTGAGCTTAACAAGCGTGTGATCGGTTACTCGGATGAACTGAATACGGGAGCGATCGACACGGAATTTAAGAGATTGTTCACACCGGAGTTTAGAAATCGCTTGGACGAGGTCGTAATCTTTAACGCACTGGACGAGCGTATGGCTGAGCGTATCGCACGGCGTACCCTCGAGGAGATTACTGTGCGTGTGAGGCAAAAGGGCACGGAGGTCGAGTTCTCGGAGGGGCTTGTGGAATGGCTGTGGAGGAAGGGATTTACAGACACATACGGCGCACGGGAGATCATACGCGTGGCTGAACGCTGTATAAAACGGCTTTTGGTGGATGAGGTGTTGTTCGGGGATAAGAAGGAGCGGATAAAGGTCGATATCAAAGAAGAGGAGCCGGTCATAAGCGAGTAGCGTGCGTTGCACGGGAGGAAAAATGAATAATAATTTGTTTCTGCTTGGGATATTATGGAGGATCAGTAAGTCCAAGGTCATATTGAGCTTTATTAAGACATCTTTGGATTTTGGGTTATGGGTGTTTTCGACGGTTGTATTTATGCGATACCTGTTTGGATCTGTGGATAATAACAAGACCTTCAATGAGGTACTTATATTTTTAATCTTCAGCGTATGTCTGTGGCTTGCGTCCAATCTGTTTATGAGCTGGTATCAGAACCGCTTCTCATTACGCAACGACCAACTGCTGCATCAGGCGTTGAACCGCATGTTGTTCGATAAGGCTTGCAATGTAGACCTCTCGTGTTACGAGAATGCGGATTTTTACAACACCTACACGATCGCATCAAAGGAGATATTTACGCGTGCGCAGGGTGTTCTTAATGGTGTGTCCGGATTGTTTGCGGCAGCGCTGTCGTCTGCTTATGTGATCTATGTGATGTTTACGATCAGCCCGATCGTTGGGGCCGCATCGATCATACCCGTCACTGTGAATATATTGATGGGTAGATCTGAGCGCAAGATCAAGCATGATAAATACATGGACAGCTCTCCATATGTACGCCGTCAGGATTATGTAAACAGGACGCTGTATCTGCAATCCTTCGCGAAGGAGATACGGTTGACCGGTATATTCGGGGTGTTGATGTCCGTTTACGAGGAGGCTACGGCTAAGATCATCGGTGTAAACCGTAAATACTGGAAAAAGCTCGCACTTATAAACGGGGTTAAGAACATCGTGATATTCCCTGTGTTCTTTGAAGGTACGTGGCTATTGGGCGCGTATCTGGCGATGGTTGCTAAGACCATATCGGTATCGGACTTTGTGGTGCTCGCAAACTCTGCGGTCAGTATCACATGGATGTTATTAGCCGCGTCGGATAGCCTCGTGTATGTCATCGACAACGCGTTGTACATAGGCAACCTGAGGGGTTTTCTTGATTACAAGGAGCGTATCCCAGAGGATCATGACGGATTAAAGGTCCCGTCGGGTGAGCTCATATTGGAAATAAGGCATGTGTCGTTTAGATATAAGGACACCTATGTACTCAAGGATGTGAACCTCAAGCTTCGAAGCGGTGAGATGGTCTCACTGGTCGGGCACAACGGTTCGGGCAAGAGCACACTGATAAAGTTGATCATGCGTTTGTACGACCCGACCGAGGGTGAGATATTGTTGAACGGCACTGACATAAAGGCTTATAACCTACGGATGTATAGAGACATCATCGGCACGGTGTTTCAGGACTTCCAGGTGTTTTCGATGAGTGTAATAGAGAATATCTTGGCGGGTAATACGAACGACGCGGAGGTTGCGCATACCGCTATGATAAAGAGCGGTATCGCAGATAAGGTCAATGCGCTGCCGAAAGCCGGGGATTCGATTATGACGCGCGAGTTTGACGATGCAGGTGTGGTGATGTCCGGTGGTGAGACACAGAAGATCGCGATCGCGAGGGCCTTTGCAAAGGACAGCGATATGTACCTACTAGATGAACCGTCCAGTGCGTTGGATCCGGTGGCCGAGTACATGGTATATGAAAACTTCATAGAGCTCTGTAAGAAGGGTAAGCGGAAGATCGGTATATTGATTTCGCACCGCTTATCGTCAGCGACACTCGCGGATAGGATATACCTGATGGAAAACGGAGAGCTGACCGAGTATGGCACGCATAGGGAACTGATGAATAGGGACGGGGGTTATGCGGCGATGTACCGCAAGCAGGCGGAGAGCTACCTTATGGAGGCAAACATATGAGGGTCTTGCGGAACAACCTGTTTATTCTCGGGATTGCTTGGAAGGCTGCCCCGGTCTATACCTTTAAGCGGATGCTCGATATGGTCAAGCACAGGACGGTTGTGTTCATTGAGCATGTATATATGATAGGTTTTATCATCAATGCAATCATCGAGCAGCGACCGTTTATAGAGGCGGCTGGATTTATCATAGCGGTATTTGTGGGTGTGGCGCTGATCGTAAATGTACTCGATACGATATTTGGCTGTCTGATAAGCCCGAACGCCGAGCAGCAAATCACAAAAGCCGTGCGCATGAAGCTCTACGAAAAGGCCTCGCGGATGGATTTGAAATGTTACGACGATCCCGAGTATTACAATAATTTTGTATGGGCGATGAACGAGGCCAGCACACGCACAGATAAGGTGCTTACCGATACCTCGGACTTTATAGGAAATACTGTAGGCCTACTGATAACAGGCGGATACATATTATCGAATGACGCTGTCGGTATCATAGTGGTTGCGGTGTCGTTTGTCGGCATGTTTTTGTTTTCGATGCTGCGCAATAAATATAAGCTCGACCTGAACGAGCGCATGAAGCCGCATGAACGCAAACGCGACTATACCTCACGCGTAATGTACTTGGTCGACTATGCGAAGGAGATCAGGCTGAACAAGATAAAGAAGAAGCTCTACGCGGACTATGACGGTGCGATAGGGGAACTGAGGCGCGAAGTCGGTAAGGGGACTCGTCGGCTGGTAGCTTTGGACTTTATGATTGATTTCGTGTTTGACGCGCTTGCAATAGATGGCGTGTACCTTGCACACCTGCTGTATTCATCGATCGTTAAAAAGATGTTTCCGTACGGTACGCTCGTGACGCTCTTTAATACGGTGAACCAGATGCGTGGCTGCTTTAATGGCATTGCGCGTGGACTGTCGAGGTTTCAGGAAAATAGCCTGTACATAGAGAAGATACGCACATTCCTTGACTACGAAATCAGCGTAAATTCTCCTGAGCGGCCGGAAAAAATGCCCTCGAGGGCCGCGCTATGTATCGAAGGATTAAGCTTTGCATATGGCGATAGGGCTGTGCTTAAGGATATAAATCTGAGTGTTAAGCATGGTGAGAAGATTGCATTGGTAGGGTATAACGGCGCGGGTAAAACAACGCTCGTGAAGCTGATCATGAGGTTATACGATCCGGATAGTGGTGCGATCCGATATGGTGGTACGGATATACGAAAATATGACCTCGATGAATATCATAATCTGTTCGAAACGGTGTTCCAGGATTATCAACTGTTCGCAGCAACGGTGTCTCAGAACATCACGATGGCCTCCGACGCGATAGAGCCGTCACGTTCGCACCTGGCGATGATCGAAAGCGGATTTTTAACGGTATTTAACGGCCTCCCGAACGGATATGATACCCAGGTAACGCGTGAGTTTGACGACGAAGGGATATTGCTGTCCGGAGGTCAGGCACAGAGCCTCGCGATCACGCGCGCGCTGTACAAGGACAGCCCGATATTGATCCTTGACGAGCCATCCAGCGCATTAGACCCACTTGCGGAATACAACCTAAACAAGACCATGCTCGGGATTCGAGACAAGACGGTTATTATCATCTCGCACCGCCTGTCGACGACAAAGATGGTGGATAAGATATATATGCTTGAGGATGGACAGATCATAGAGAGCGGAAGTCATGACGAGCTTATGAGGCTAAACGGCAAGTACGCGCAAATGTATGATATGCAGGCGAATAAATATGTGTAGAAGGGTAACATATGCGTTGAGGGGGATAATATAATATGATGCGTCAACGAAAGATGAGGCCGTTGTCGAATACTGTTTTCATGGGCATATTTGCTAACTGCGAAAACAATCCGAAGCTGGAGGCTTCGCTTAGAGGGCTTATCAACGCGATTCTTGGTGATAGTCGCCCGCATATTATAAGCATTGAAAAGGTGCAAGCCGAGGATGCGGATATGGGTGAATTTATCGGAGCTAAGGCTATTAGGATTGATCTCTTGGTTACCGATTGCAATAAATGCAAATATATAATAGAGATACAATTATACGCGGATATATACATGATGAAACGAAACCTTGTGTACATATCACGTATAATCAACCGACAGCTCATGGGTGGCGATCTATATAGTGCGCTCAAACCCGTTGTGATGATAAATATAGCGGATTATATATTATTCGATCAGAACGAGGTTCCTGATTATTACAATGTCGGGAATCTGTTGCTTAAGGGTACTGACTATATTTTTTCGGAGGACCTGACGTTCTTTTTTGTGGAATTGCCAAAGTTCAACGAAGGAGTAAGGTCAAACAATAAAGAGTTAGATCAATGGTTGAATTACTTTATAAATTATGAGGACGAATATAAGAGAAAGGAGCTATCAGAAATGAATGCGGCTATAAAATCATTCGAAGAAGAATACTTACATCTGCAGGATGATGATGAGGTATGGTTTAAATACGAAGCAGAACGCCGCAGTATTGAAGCATACATGTCAGGCATACAATCGGCGATAGAGGCCGCCAAGCCGCAGATAATAGAAGCTGCCAAGCCGCAGATAATAGAAGCTGCCAAGCCGCAGATAATAGAGGCCGCCAAGCCGCAGATAGCAGAAGAGGCTGCGCAAAAGGAGAAACTTGCGATTGCAAGAAATATGTTAGAGCTGAAGCTCGACATAGACACCATATGCGCTGTCACGGGCTTGACCAAAGAGACAATAGAAAAACTATGAGGCGGTAATAAAGAAACAGGCATATATGCGGACAAATCCGTGTATATGCCTGTTTTTGCGAATGTAGATTTCATATTCCCATGTCTACAAGCATACACTTGTAACAGACAGCAAAGACAGTAGGCGACATTATCGGCGGCTGTCTGAACCCCGAGGGTGACGATGAAAGAGAAGGATAGAGGTAAACGAAAATCACAACAAGAGGCTGGTGTTAAGGAAGCCGTAGGTACGGTGTTTGCTAAGACTCTGGCGCTACCAAAGGATCTGGTGTTGAACCTGCCGCTTATTACGCTGATGGGTAGGGAAGAGATCAATATAGAAAACTACAAAAGCTTAGCCGAATACGGGGACGGGCGTATACGTGTAAATACGACCGTAGGCATGCTCTGCATAGAGGGCAGCGGCTTGTATATCAAGCAGATTACCGATGAGGGCCTGACCGTTTGCGGCAGAATGGAGACGCTAAAATATTCGTAGCAATAGTCGGAGGTCGAAGACATGCTTTTGTGGTTGTGGAATAATATGCGGGGCTATGTGCGGATATTGGTGACGGGTTTTGCCGTCGAGCGCTTTATCAACATGGCTGCCCACCGCGGGATATATATATGGGATACCGAGAAAACCGACGAAGGTACATACATGAACGTGTCCGTCAAGGCCGTAAAGCAATTGAGGGACGTGGCGCACAAGACACGCTGCCGCATCAAAATCAAAAGAAAAGAAGGCTATCCTTTCCTTGCGCACAGATATCGCAAACGGAAAATCCTTGTGGGAGGGATAGTTTTTTTTATTGTATTCATGTTTGTGCTCTCGTCGTTTATATGGAAGGTAGACGTAGTCGGCAACAAACGTATATATCCAAATGACATCATAGATTTCTGTGAGCAGAACGGCTTAAAGCCCGGCGTGTCAAAATCGGATGTGGATGAGAAGAAGCTTGCGCTTGCTATGATGACCCATTATGAGGACCTCGCTTGGGTAAACGTGTACATAAAGGGCACAAGAGCTACAATTACCGTATCTGAGACGCTTGAAAAAAAACAGATGATGGACAAGAGCGCGCCGTGTAACGTTGTAGCGCAATACGACGGTTTAATAACAAACATTGTGACGGCAGCGGGCCGACCGCTCGTAAAACAGAACGATGTCGTGAAGAAAGGGGACGTGTTGGTCAGCGGCGAGATAGTGGTAAAGGAGGACGAGACAGGAGTAATGAAGGATTATGTGCATGCAAACTCTATGGTATGGGCGCGCATGTATGAGGAAATCAACTTCGACGTGCCGTTTGAGTATGAGCGGAAGGCATATACAGGCGAAACAAAGACCACATTTGGTTTTATTATCGGAGACAAGCGATTTGAGATACCGTTTCTGAGTATACCGCTGATGGGAAAGGAATTCGAATCCTACGATAGGAGCACCTCGCGTAACCAACTGCATTTCGGAGAGGACTACCCGCTGCCTGTGATATTTCTGACGCATACATATAAAGAGTTCGTGAATGTAGCACATAAGCGCACTATAGAACAAGCTAAGGAACTCGCGGACTATATCGTGAACGGACGCATTTTAAATGAATTTGATTTCGCGGCCGATGTCATAGGCAAAGACTTCCGCTTCGGCGAAACACTCGAGGGCTTACGCACGACCGTAACCGTCACCATTCACCGCAGAATAGATAACCAACAACCGCTCGAGATCCAATCCGCACCCGAGGCTCCGCAAGAAGCAGCATCAGAACCCACATCCACACCCACACCCACACCGTCACCTGAGCCCACACCGGTACCACCATCATAACAAAACCATACCACGGATTTACACGGATAAAAACCATATGTTTTATCCGTGTTGATCCGTGGTATGGTTTTAATTACAGGTTTGACTAATCTCTTACCCCTTAACGCTACCCACTACCAAGCCGGTAGTGAAGTACTTCTGTATAAACGGATAAATAATAAGCGTCGGCACCAAACCTAAGAACAGCTGGGCTGCGCGTCCGGTTTGTTCGTTCATACGGGACAGCAGCTGATAATAGTCGGAGCCGGTTTGCCGGAGCATATCCCTGAAGTTAGTGAGCAAGGTCTGCAGATATGTCTGCAAAGGATAATTCCTTGGGTCGTGCATAAACAGCGCACCTGTGAACCAGTCATTCCAATGATACACAAATGCGAATAGGCCGACTGTTGCCAATGCGGGCTTTAATACCGGCAGGAAGATAGAAAACAATATCCTGAAATGCCCCGCGCCGTCTATCATGGCGGCTTCTTCTATTTCTGGGGGCAGGTTTCTCATAAAGTTCATCAGTATAACCATAGAATACACAGGGCATGACAGAGGCAGAACCAATGACCAGATACTGTTAAGAAGACCCAGCTGGCTGACCAATATGTAATACGGGATCAAGCCGCCGCCGAACAGCATCGTAATAACATAGAAGGTCATATAGAAATTCCGAGCGCTGAAGCGATCCTTTGTCTTAGACAGTGGATACGCGGTGGTTACCATCATGAATAGGTTTATGGAAACGCCGATTATACAACGAATCACCGAAATCTTGAAGGCCTGCAGGAACTTGCCGTTTTGCATGGCGAACTCATAAGACATCGTTGTAAAACCCTTTGGAAGGAAATAAACCTTTCCCGATGAAACAAATGCTGGTGCGCTGAACGATATGGCTAAGGTGTTTAATAATGGCAGGAAGCACGACAGGCACACGATGGTGATAAAGATATAGTTAAATACATTAAAAATCTTTTGTCCTCTGGTTTGAAACTTCATTATGCCGCACCTCCCCCTTAGAATACTCGGTAATTTGCAACCTTATATGCGATAAACAGCGACAGAGAAATCAGGATACATGATACAACGGACTTAAACAGGCCGACCGCGGTTCCGATCGCATACTTACCGTTTTGTAAGCCGAGCCTGTAGACATATGTATCGATGATATCGCCTGTGGGGTAGACTACCGGCGAATACAGGTTGTAAACCTGGTCAAATCCGGCATTGAGCACGTTACCAAGTGCGAGTACGGTCATCAGGATGATGATCGGATACAGCAGCGGAACCGTGATATGCCTCGTCTGTTTCCAACGGCCCGCGCCGTCGATGACTGCGGATTCGTATAGCTCGGGATCGATGGAGGTTATCGCAGCCAGGTACACTACCGTGCCGAAGCCGAAGGTTTTCCAGACATCACTGAAAATGATGGTCCATGGGAAGATGCTTCTGTTTGAAATGAATTGAATCGGGCGGATGCCTATAAATCCGAGCATAGTATTTATGAGCCCGTCGGAGGACAGGATGTTCAATAGTATGCCGGCCATGATGACCCAAGATATGAAGTTTGGGATGTACACGATCGTCTGGAATACGCGCTTGGTAGCGGTCAGACGGATTTCATTCAGCAGCAACGCAAACACCACGGAACTAAACGTCCCGACTACGATCTTCATTAACGATATAAACAACGTATTAAACACCGCATTATGAAACTGCGCCTGCGCAAAGATCAGCTTAAAATTGTCCAAACCCACCCACGGCGACTTTACGAAGCCCAAGCCGGGGTTGTAATCCTGAAACGCCATGATGATGCCGTACATCGGCATATATGAAAATATGAACGTCAGCACCACGCTCGGAAGGATCAATATGTGGAAGGGCCAGTCTTTCTTTAATCGTTTAACCATTCAGTATCCTCCATTGTCATAGAGTTACCATAGAGGGCTTGCTTGAAAAACAATTCTATTTTTCAAACAAGCCCTCGCTCATACTCTAAACTATTACTCGCCTATTATTTGTTGTAGTTTGCGTTTACAGCATCCTCGAGGATAGTACCGCCTGCGGCATACCAGTCGGCGATAACCTTGTCATAGTAAGAGATCGGCTGTGCGCCCATGATGATTTCGGTAAAGCCGTTCAGAGCTATATCGATCGTGTTGGCCGTTTTGTCAAAGTCCTCCGGAGCGGGTCCCCACATATCGGTTCTTTTCAGGAAGTTGTTGTCGATCAAGTACTTGCTGTTGTAATAAGCACAACCGTCAAAGCCCTGCTGCAAGTATGCGCCGAGTCCGCCGGTATCCTTGTTGTTCAGCCAACTAATAGAGTCGCCGTATTTCTTTTTCATACCGGCTGTGAACAATTGGCTCGTATCACCGGACTTGAGTGCGGCTAATACATGTTCGAACTGGATCATATCCGCTTGTGGGTCGATGATTGCAAATGTGCCCGGTACATGCTCCCTCTGTCCGTCTGTAAAGCCCTTAAACTGCTCCTCGGTCAGTACGGTGTTTGGATCGAACATAATATAGTCTGTATAGCTTATAAGCTTCATAACGGCTGCAGGGTTTGCGCAGTTTTTATTGATGACGATGTTATTACCGTTCGGGAAACCGACCTGACCTAATACCTGCGAACCATCCATGGTCGGGAACGGTAGCGGTATCATGTACGCGTTTTCATTACCCTGTGCTGCAACGAGGTTCGGGCCGTTGAGCCAACCCTGCCACTGCCAGAACGGTTGGAAACCGGCCTTGCCGTTTACGATCTCCTCGTTCATCTTGTTGAAGTCCATGTTTGCAAAGTCCGGGCTGATGATGCCTTCCTTAAACCACTTAGCCCAGGTTTCAAGCGCGGTCTTCATTTCCGGATGAGTAATGCCGGCCTTGATGCGGCCTGTGCTGTCCTTGTACCAGAAATAGCTGCCGTTACTCGGCGCACCGAGGTAAACATTAAACATCGGGCCTGTCATGAACAGCTCGTCGAGAGTATTGCTGACAGCCATACCGTAGCCGCCGTGCTCGCTCATAAAGGTCTTGGCCAGGTTTTCAAAGTCTGCTACGGTCTTAAGTGTCGGTGAGCCTGCCGCCTCGTACCAATCTTTTCTGACCCACAGATCACGCGGACTGTCGATGATGCCATAATAATAGTTCGGCACAGCATATAGCTTGCCGTCGCGTGAAGTCAGCTTGATGGTGTCCGGATCAACCTTTTCGTAGTCCTTAACGCGCTGTGAGGTGTATTTGTTGTAGACATCGGTGATGTCCATCAGTAGACCCGCCTGCATAAGTTGTCTAAACTGGATGTAATTACACTTAAATGCATCCGGGAGGTTGCCTGAAGCGATAGCCATATTTAACTTTGTATCGTATTGACTGCCGCCCTCATCGATCCAGTCGTATGTAACTTCGATACCCAGATCTTGTTTCCAGGCTCTGGTCCATGGGTTGTTGGTCTGGTCATCGCCGCCTTCAAACACTTGATCCTGACCCGTGCCTTTAACGGTCGTTATGTTGACCATTGTGGGGTACGGTGTCTTCCAATCGCCATCGGGTACAGGTTGAGCTTCTCTGGTAGCGGTACCGCCTTGGCCGATCTTGGCCGACCCGGTTGTGTCAGCCGAGTTTGTATCGGTTTTGGTTTCCGTAGTTGCTGTCGTATCGGTTTTGGTTTCGGCTGCGGGAGCCTGTTGTGTTCCGTTAGACGGCGGTGGAGTTACCACACCGCTGCATGCTGCCAGTGAAACCAGAACTACTGATGCGAGTAATGCCGATGCAAGCTGCTTAACCTTTCTCTTCATTAGAAACCTCCTTAATGTATAAAATCTATGAATCTTTACTCATAATACATCAGCATGTGGCAATAATCAAGATATTAATTTGGTAACAATACATAGAACATGATGGCAAACAAGTTGAATTGCTTATGCATGATGTTAAATATCATGAGTAAACCTTTGATGATGTAATAGTCTGGCGTTTTTTACAAGATATGGTGCATATGCACATAACATCTTGACAGGAGTATACGAACATGAGAATATGTCTGAGAAAATGTATAGACAAATATCACGCGAAACGGAGAGTATAACGTGGATCACAAGCCGCCCACTATATTAGAGATAGCGGAAAAACTGCGGATATCACGCAATACGGTATCCAAGGTGCTAAACGGCAAGAGTGGTGTGACACCGGACACGGAGCGCACGATCATACAGGGAGCGTATGACATGGGCTACAAGAAGCTGCCCACCGAGCTGCTGGAAAAGATAAATATACAACCCTCCGGCGTGATGAAAGGCAATGGCATGATAGTCATGCTCACGCACCGGGAGGATCGAAACATCTTCTGGAACAGCATCATAAGCGGTATCTACCTCGGTCTGGAGGATGCCAATTATTCGCTGGTCTATTGCGAGATCAACGATAGCCCAAGCTGGAGATTGCCCGAGATGTTGGCATCGAGGCGCGCGAGCGGGCTCATTGTCGTCAATGTATACGATAAGGATATATTGGATCAGATAGCGGGCCTTGAGATCCCAAAGGTCTATCTGGATTCGCCGCCGGACTATGACGCCAATATGTTAAATGGCGACATCTTACTCACAGAGGGCGTAAACAGCATAAAGAAAATAACTAAGCACCTGATCAAAACGGGTTGCAAGCATCTGAGTTTCATAGGAGATATTAGATATTCAAAGACGATTTACGATAGATGGATGGGCTTTAGTGAGGCCTGTGCCGAATTCGGCATAGGGATCGAGCCGGGGATTTGTTTTACCTCTGACGCGGACAGATTCTATAGCCCTGCTGCGATATCTCGGATCATGGATGGCCTTAAAGGTATGCCTGATGCGTTTGTTTGTGCAAATGACAACATTGCGTTGCTGGTGATGAAGCAGCTTGAGGACCGCGAATACGATGTGCCCGGCGATGTAAAAGTATCCGGTTATGACGATGACCAGGGTAAAAACGTGATTTTCCCGGAGTTGACCTCTGTCAAGGTATGCCTGGAAAGCCTTGGCAGGCGGCTTGTTAAGCAGCTGATATGGCGGATAGAGGATAATACACGATGTTATGAGGCTGTTTACATATATACAGAGGTTATATTCAGGGAAAGCACTTGTCTTATGTAAACATGTGTGTTGACAAATGAATAATTCAATATATAATGCTTAAGAAAGAGGAGGGGTTCGATGAACAGCAAGCGGATAACGCTAAAGCGTATCCTGGATCAGAAGTATCTGCTCATGATGTCTTTACCCTTTGTGATTTGGATGATTGTATTCCGATATCTGCCTATATGGGGATGGACCATGGCGTTTCAAAATTACAAGCCCAACAGGAGCTTTTTTGAACAGAAATGGGTGGGGCTTGATAATTTTATAAAGTTGTTCAACGAGCCTGATTTCTATATGGCCTTGCGCAACACCCTCGGTATGAGCGTGCTCGGCCTTATCTTCGGTTTTACTATACCGATTTTGTTTGCCATTTTATTGTATGAAATGCGCGGGCTGTTCTTTAAAAAATCCGTTCAAACGATCTCTTATCTGCCGCACTTTATTTCATGGGTTATAGCGGCAAATATGATCACACAGATATTGTCGGTCGACGGTGGTGCGGTAAACAGCTTCTTGTTATCGACAGGCATCATCAAAAAGCCGTTCTCTTTCTTGGCGCAGCCTAAGCTGTTCTGGTGGATCGTTGTATTATCCGATACATGGAAGGAAACAGGTTGGAACTCGATCATTTACATATCCGCGATGGCCGGCATTGACGCGTCACTGTACGAGGCCGCTAAGATAGACGGCGCAGGCAGGCTCAAACGCATATTACATGTCACGCTGCCGGGTATCAGACCCACGATCGCGGTCATCTTGATCATGAATATCGGTTGGTTACTGAGCATCGGCTTCGAACGCCAGATGCTTTTGGGCAATGCGGTCGTGCAGGACTTTGCGCTCGTTATCGATCAATACGCACTCAAATACGGCATAGGCCTCACGCGTTATTCTTATGGTACAGCGATCGGTATGTTTAAGTCTATCGTGAGCGTCGCGCTCGCGCTTATCGCAAATACGATCT
>CAZUNC010000048.1:0-14529 GCA_964621475.1 uncultured Defluviitaleaceae bacterium
ATGATACACTGACGATGTAGCATAAATCTTTGCAAGGGGGAAGACACCCATGGAAAAAAACATAATTGTGAAGGATGAACAGGGCTACACATATGGAACTACATATCTCAGAAGGGCTAAAGGCCTAATCAAAAACGGCCGGGCACGCTTTATAGATGATCGTCTCATATGTCTCGCGTGTCCGCCGAAACCAAAAAATATGGAGGACAACGATATGGAATTTGATAATATAAAGACATCGGCAACATTTGGAGAAGTACCGCAGTTGAGCATGGGTTACATAATGACTCGCTTGGATCAGGTCATCAACGAAAAACAGCACATTCAAGATGCGATTACAGCTGTGAAGTCAATGGAACTCAACACTAGTGTAAACGGCGGATTTGGCGATCAAGCTCGTGCGGAAGCACTCGGTAACATCGTACAGAGCCGTGAAATGACAAACCAACAGATCATCATACTGCTCAATAAGATGTATGACAACCTTATCGGTAAGCAAATGCAGAGCGCATAAGCTATTATAGGTAAGGCATGAAAAGGGGCTGTTACAAAACAAACCTTTACCACTGATCTTCACGGATTTTTAAGGATTCACACGGATAATACCCTTAAGAGGTTTTATCCGTGTAAATCTTACTAAATCCGTGTTAATCCGTGGTATGGTTCTGTTTTCTGTAACAGCCCCTAAATTTACAAATCTCTATACGTATTTACAATGTAGCTTACAGCGTTGTGTCCTTCGGCGGTTCGCTATTACTATGGTTTGTGGTATTGTCGCTCTCGCAGCAGCACGTATCATTTGATGCCTCTGTCGCAGGTGCATCGTTACCGCAGCAGCAGCAACCTTCCTTGTCCATATTCTTTATGTTCTCGTTCAGATTGCGTGAGATCTCATCGATTACAGCCGCCGATTTCTTCAGCAGTGACGACGATACAGACTTCACCTTGGGCTCCATTTCCTTCACGAGCGTTTCCATCTTAGAGCCGAACTCCCTCGAAAAGCCGTCCACGTTGTTTACAAAATCATGAATCCTTGCCTCAAAGTCGCTGCCCTCATATTCGAAACTCGTGTAGTTCTTCTTCATAGCCTCGAGCAGCTTGGTAGCCTCATCAGCTGAAATCTTACCTTCCTCAAGCAATTGTAAAACCTTTAAACGTTCCTGTTTCATATACATACCCTCCTGATCTGTATTGACATGATTACTCTTAACATTATTGTTATGAGCTTTCCAAGATATACGATACGCTTTCAAAAAAGTTTCAGAGTATCCATTAATAATTTTTTATTCACAGGATTGACATAGATGTATATTTTCCAAAGGTTTTGGTAATTATTTTAGTGTGACCTTAAATTTATTTTAAGGGACAATTAATATCCCCCCCTCAAGCCCGATCTCATCCCCCCTGAGATCGGGTTTCTCTTTGCCTTTTGATCCTATCCGCTGTCCGCGGCCTATTTCATTGAGAGCACTTCGTTCACGCATCTGTCGATAAACGCATCTGCGTTCATAGCACCTTCGTCACCGGCTGCGCCTCTGACCGATACATTCCCGTCCGCTACCTCTTTTTCACCGATGATCAGCATATACGGCACCTTCTCGAGCTGTGCCTCCCTGATCTTGTAACCGATCTTTTCGGGGCGTGCGTCGATCTCTGTGCGCAGTCCGCGCGTGGTCATTTTATCGGACAGCGCCTTGCAATAATCCATGAACTTATCGGATATAGGCAGCAGCTTGATCTGCACGGGTGCGATCCATAACGGGAAGCGTCCCGCAAAGTGCTCGATCAATATGCCCATAAAACGTTCGATACTGCCGAAAGCGGTTCTGTGGATCATGACAGGACGGTGCTTTTCGCCGTCTGGTCCGATGTAGTTTATATCAAAGCGTTCGGGCATCTGGAAGTCGAGCTGTATCGTACCACACTGCCACTTACGTCCAAGCGAATCCGTCAGGTGGAAATCGATCTTGGGCCCGTAGAACGCGCCATCACCGGGGTTCAGCTTATATTTGATTCCGAGCTCCTCCATTGCCTTGCCGAGCTCCGCAGTCGCGAGTTCCCAGCGTTCGTTCGAGCCCATGGCCTTTTCGGGTTTTGTCGAGAGCTCAAGCTCATATTTGAAATCGAATACGCTGTAGATCTCCTGTATCAGCCTGATGACGTTCTTTAACTCATCTACAACCTGCTCCGGTGTCATGTATATATGCGCGTCGTCCTGTGTAAAGCAACGCACACGCATAAGCCCATGCAGAGTACCGGATTTCTCATGGCGGTGAACGATACCGAGCTCCGCCATCCTCATCGGGAATTCCCTATACGAATGCATCTGCATGTTGTAGGTCAGCAAACTGCCCGGGCAGTTCATAGGCTTGATCGCATATGCCTCGTCTTCTATTTCGGTTGTGTACATGTTTTCTTTATAGTTATCCCAGTGGCCCGAACGCTCCCAGAGGCTGCGGTTCAGAATGATCGGCGTAGAAATTTCCTCATATCCCTCGCGCTTGTGCAAGCGCCTCCAGAAATCGATCAAAAGGTTCTTTAACACCACGCCCTTTGGCAGCAGTAACGGGAAGCCCTGCCCCTCGTCCGTGATCGTAAACAGCTTGAGCTCGCGCCCAAGTTTTCTGTGGTCGCGCTTCTTTGCTTCTTCGATACGCTCGAGGTATTCCGTGAGCATGGCGGCTTTCGGAAACGAGATACCGTATATACGCGAAAGCATCGCATTCTTTTCGCTGCCGCGCCAATACGCACCGGCCACAGCCACAAGCTTGATCGCCTTTATCGCCTTTGTGCTTGTAAGATGCGGGCCTGCGCAGAGATCCGTAAAATCGTTTTGCTTATAAAACGATATCTCAGCGTCTGCGGGCAGATCATTTATCAGTTCAACCTTGTAGGTTTCGTTATTTTCGGTCATGAGCTTGATAGCTTCCTCACGGCTCAGCGTAAAGCGTGTCAGCTCTATATCTTCCTTAACGATCTTTTCCATTTCCTTTTCGATCGCAGTGAGGTCGTTCTCGGTAAACGGGGTCGCACGGTCAAAATCATAATAAAAGCCCTCGTCGATGGCAGGACCTATAGCAAGTTTGGTATCCGGGTAGAGCCTTTTGACAGCCTGTGCGAGCACATGTGAGGTCGTATGCCAAAACGCCTTTTTGCCGTCCTCATCCTCAAAGGTCAGAACCTGAAAGCCGCAGTCATCCGTCAACGGCGTTCGCAGGTCCTTTGTCTCGCCGTCTATGCGCACCGCGCACGCACTACGCGCCAAGCCCTCGCTGATTTTCTTTGCCGCATCCAACGCGTTCAATCCTTCGTCTATTTGTAACGCGTCACCGTTTGTAAGTACGATCTTCATTTCCATGTCCTCTTTTCATTTGATATTCTCACGATTTTATCACATCTACATATTCTATGGCAAATTTACTTGAATGCTTCGTTTGTTATTGATATGATTAAACAAATAGAACTATATAAGGAGGGAATTTGTATGAATGCATCGGCAAGAAATTGGGCCAAGGAGCTGGTCTCGAAGATGACGCTCGAGCAAAAGGCTTCGCTGTGCTCTGGTAAGAATTTCTGGTTTACAAAGGCAGTCGAGGAACACGGTGTGCCCTCAGTCATGTACACGGACGGACCACATGGCTTGCGTAAGCAGGCGATGACCGGCGATCACCTGGGTATCAATGAATCCGTTAAATCCACATGCTTCCCGGCGGCTGTGACCACATCCTCAAGCTTTGACAGGGATCTATTGCATGAAATGGGTGTCGCGATAGGCGAAGAAGCCGTGGCAGAGGAGGTTGCGGTCGTATTGGGCCCGGCCGCGAATATCAAACGTTCGCCGCTATGTGGGCGCAACTTTGAATATATCTCTGAAGACCCATATGTAACAGGCGAGCTCGCCACAGCCCTCATCAACGGTATACAGAGCAAAAACGTTGGCACATCGATGAAGCACTACCTCGTGAACAATCAGGAAAAGGCTCGTATGGTCAGCAACTCCGTTGTAGACGAGCGCGCGTTGCGTGAGATTTACCTGCCCGGCTTCGAAACAGCGGTCAAAAACGCGCAGCCTTGGACGCTGATGTGTTCATACAATCAAATCAACGGTACATACGCGAGCGACAACAAACGCTTCATGACGGACATACCACGCGGCGAATGGGGGTTTGAGGGTGCCATAGTGACGGACTGGGGTGCCATGCATGATCGTGTGCTCGCTATAAAGGCCGGTCTCGACCTTGAGATGCCTGCCTCGGGCGGTGTCACGGACATGGAGATCGTTGAGGCCGTACGAGCCGGTGAATTGGACGAGGCGCTCGTGGACATCTGTGCGGCACGTGTAGCCGCCATCGCACTCGCTGCAAGTGAGAACGAACCTAAGCCCTATGACATACAGCAGCACAACGAGCTCGCGCGTCGTATCGCAAGGGAATCGGCCGTGCTTCTAAAAAACGACGGCTCGTTGCCCGCAAGCAAGGACGCAAAGGTCGCGCTGATCGGCGCATTCGCAAAGACCCCTCGTTATCAAGGAGCGGGCAGTTCCCGCATTGTACCGCATTTCATCACATCGTCAGCCGATGCGTTTGAGAAAAACAACTTGGCCTTCACATACTCGGAGGGTTATAGCCTCCAGAGTGACGAACCCGATGAGACGCTTATAAGCGAGGCTGTAAAAGCCGCAAACGATGCTGATATCGTGTTTGTGTACGTTGGCTTGCCCGATAGCTACGAGTCCGAGGGCTTTGACCGTACGCATCTGGAGCTACCACCGTCACACAACCGCCTCGTGGATGCACTGATCGAGACCGGCAAAAAGGTCGTGGCCGTAATCCTTGCAGGCGGCGTTATAAATCTCCCGTGGCGTGACAGGGTATCGGCGATATTACTTCTAAACCTTACCGGCCAAAACAACGGTGATGCAGCCTACGATCTGTTGTTTGGGGATTATTCGCCATGTGGCAAGCTCGCGGAGACCTGGCCGCTGGCACTGTCGGATACACCGTGTTACGGGCACTTCGGCACGAGCGGCAATATCGAGTACCGCGAGAGCATATATGTAGGCTACCGCTACTACGACAAGGCCGCAAAACAGGTTGCATACCCGTTCGGTTACGGACTATCGTACTCGAGCTTTGAATACTCGGACATCCGTCTCTCTGCGCCATCGATAACCGATACTTCAACACTCACGGTCACCGTTACAGTGAAAAACACCGGCGATCGCAAGGCCAAGGAGATCGTGCAGCTGTATGTAAAACCGCCGAAATCAAAGGTGTTTAAGCCCGAAAAAGAACTGCGCGGATTTGAAAAGCTGGAACTAAACCCTGGCGAGCAAAAGGAGATCACATTTACACTTTGCTCGCGCGCGTTCAGCTATTACAACGTAACAGCCGCAGCTTGGCATGTGGTACCCGGTAGCTATGAGATTATGATCGGTGCGTCGTCAGTCGATATGCGTCTGAATGCATCCGTGGAGATTACACCGACTGAGGCTGCTGCGCAACAGATTGAGGAGCCGGACTATAACACATCCGCACCGTTCTATTACACGCTCGTGAGTGAAAGCACCGACGGTTCCGCTCCCGTCGAACAGTTCGAACAGCTGCTCGGCCATGCGGTGCCCCCGCAACGTGAGCCCCGCCCATATACGACCGACTCCACACTCGGAGAGGTCAAGGATAACCCGATAGGAAAGGTATTTTATGAGCGTGCTGTCGAAGGTGTAAAGACGTTGATGCCCACAGAGGGTGATCAGAGCTTTGCATTAATGATAACGGCCATGCTCGAAGATATGCCGCTACGCGGATTTGGTATGATGTCACAGGGACAGATGAGCAAGAATGACATCCAAGCATTGGTAGAAAAGATGAACCAGCTATAAAAGCAAAAATAATACCACGGATTTACAGCGATATATCCGCGTAAATCCGTGGTAAGTATTTTCATTCTCCGTGTGGCGATTATCTGCGACTTTATGACTGATCATTACTCCCGGGCGAACCGATGAGAAAGCCTACACTGCCGCATATGATGTCTCTTAGCTGTGCAACCATTGGCACCTGATCCATAGATATCCCTGTGATATTCCTAAGCGCAAGTAAAATCGCGAGCGCACATAAACATAAGCCCGTGACGATAATGATCTGAAGCCTGTTCGGCAGCGATGTGGCTGATGGCGTTGTTTGATGCGTTATATTCTGTGCCTCTTTCCATGAGAGCTTCACCGAGCGCACACGCTTGACGGTCTTCCCTGCTCTCAGTTTCATACTGCGCTTTTTCCCTATATCGCAGTCCACGGGTGCATTTTGTTCGTTCCTTATAAAATTCGCACTGATGAAATAACCGAATATAGACGCTATCGTCGTGCGTACCACTACGTCGATGTTCCGAGACTCGTTGCCCACATCGAGTTTTATAAATAACGTGACCATAGATTGTATCATCAGGATTAACATTATTATCAGCAGACATTTATCAATCAACTGAATGCAGGCCCATTTTCTCATAAACATCCCTCCAAGTCGGCCTATACTCCGTTTTATGCCAGTATATTCGGACAAGGGGTTAATTGTGTTTATAAGTTTGTCCCGTTCCAGAAAACCTTTGCAACCCTATCAAGCGCCTCTTCGTTTCTGACCGTATGAAAGCCTGCCCATTCTGGCGGGAACAGCCGCTTGTACTCCGTGTGCGTGAAGCGGTTGTCGATCAACAGTATTACGCCTCTGTCTGTCTCGGTGCGTAGGACGCGCCCTGCAGCTTGCATGACCTTGTTCATGCCCGGATACATGTATGCGATCTCAAAGCCCGAGCGTTTCGAAATGATGTCGCGCTCCGGATTTATCTGCGGCAATCCTACACCGATTACGGCTACGCCGATCAGTTTCTCACCCGTAAGGTCGATCCCCTCCGAGAACATCCCACCCATCACCGCAAAACCCAAAACCCCTTGCTCGCGCTGCGCTGCCATGTCCTCAAAATGTCCCAAGAAGTTTTCCTTGTCCTCCTCGGTCATCGAGGTGGTCTGTGTTATCGTGCGTATCTGCGGAAAAGATTCCTCAAAGCGTGTGCGTACGGCATTCAGATATTCGTATGACGGAAAGAACGCAAGATAATTACCGGGTTTTGCGTTCACGAGCACATTCAAGCGGCTCGCTATCTGATCAAAGCTGCTTGCGCGGTCCCTGTAGCGCGTGGAAACGGATGTGTCTATAACGAGGCAGAGATTTTCACGCGGAAACGGAGACATCAAACGCAACAAGAAGTCGCTTTCGCAACCACCCAAAATCTGTCTGAAATATGTCAGTGGTGTGAGCGTCGCCGAGAAATAGATCAATGTGCGTGAACGTTCGCGTGTTTCAGCGAGCAGCTTTGACGGATCTACACAAAATAACTTCACTGAGACATCCTGCGAGGTCTTCGAAACAAATACCGTATAATGCTCGTCCAATAACTCATATATCCGCAAAAAATCCACCGCGGCGAAATACATCTCCATCACGATCTCGGCGCAGGCATTGTGTTGGTTTTCCACCAGCCATTCATTCGTCAACGTACAGAAGTCCTCGAGCAGCATCTTGAGTGGCTTTGCTTTCTCCGTAATCTTTTGTATCGCATCGTCGGAAGGGTCTATCTCATTATCCTTCCCCATCTCTATGAACACCTTGTTGATCTTACCCAGCAGCTTAAAGATCGGGTGCTTCTTTTCAAATGCCGATCGCAACGCCCACATGTCGCTCTTTTGAAGCGTCGCCGAGAACATATCCCGTGCCCTATCCACGAGGTTATGCGCCTCATCGCAAAGCAGGATATAATCCGCTCCGTCCCCAGCGTTTGAAAAAAAGCGTTTGAGCCGTGCCTTAGGGTCGAATACATGATTGTAATCGCATATGATCACATCACAAAACAACGATATGTCGAGCTGCAGCTCAAACGGACATACCATGTGTTTCTGCGCATAGGTCGTGATTATATCGGCGGTCAGCAATGTCTCGTTTTTGACCGCGTCCGCTATGCATGCATTTACCCTATCAAAATGGCCGCTTGCATATGTGCAATCCTCAGGGTTGCACGCACGCTTTTCGAGAAAGCATATGCGATCCTTCGCGGTCAGCGTAATCGTGCGCATGTTCAGACCGTTTCGGGTCATCAGAGCCATGGCTTCCTCCGCTATGCGCCTGGTCACGGTCTTTGCGGTCATATAAAAGATCTTGTCCCCTATCCGCTGTCCAACGGCCTTCACAGCCGGAAAAAATGCGGATATGGTCTTACCTGTACCAGTCGGGGCCTGCGCGAACAGCCAGCGCTTCTGCTTTATCGCCGTATAAACCGACACACAGAGCTCACGCTGACCGGTCCTGTATTCCGAATACGGAAACGATAAATTCTGTGCCGTTTGCTCGGCTACCTCCCGCCGTTCGGAATCGATCTCAGCAAAGACTATATACCGTTTTGCGATATCTAATACGATCTCTTTGAGCTCCTGATATGTATACTGTCGTTCAAAGCTGCGTTTTTCCTCAGTACGCTGATGGATATAGATCAGGTTTACGCATACAGATGCTTCCTCCTGTCCGCAGAGCATAAATGCGTAACATACCGCCTGGGCCCAGTGCAACGGTCGGGTCTCGGGGTTGCTGTACTCAGGCATATAGGTCGTGGACTTGATCTCGTCGAGCACTGTTAGCTCGCCGCCTTTCATGACCCCGTCCGCACGTCCATGTATCGTAAACACAAAACCCCCGCATTCAAAGGAGTGCCTAAGTGAATACTCCTTTTCGTATACGAGGTCATGTTCTTTCGCGTATTTGGCACGGTCCTTTTGGATGGCGTTATGTAATCGTGTGCCCTCCGACATGGCCGTCGCGCTGATGTATACCGTGTCGATATCCCCTTCACGCAGCACAAATTCGACAAGGTGCCTTACGGATATTTCAACGGTTTTTGACATCGATATCCTTACGTTCGCCGATGCGGCGTTCGGTGTGATTCAAAAGTCGTTTTATATTGCCCCTATGCATAAAGAATCCAAGCACGCACATAAACAGCGCAAGTGCGGACCATTCGATATTCAAATGCGTAAAGGTCAACAATGCCGGGAACAGGAAAAACATCACAAGCGCACCCAGCGAGACATATTTGGACATATAGATGATCAATATACCTGTGATATAAATAACGAGGGCCACGCGCCAGTCTATAAAGAGCATCATGCCAAGGGAGGTCGCTACGCCCTTTCCACCCTTGAAACGCATATAAAATGGGAAGTTATGGCCGAGAACCGCCCCTATACCAGCGTAAAAACCCGGTAATACAGTGTATGCCATCGAACGATCCCCAAGCAGGTACGCACCGTAATCCCCAAGATTACCGAATAACGCGGTGCACAGCAAAAATGCCAATATCGCCTTTAACACATCACACACAAACACAAGGTATCCTGCCCATCTGCCCATTACACGTATCGTGTTTGTTGTGCCCGCATTACCGCTGCCGTAATCCCTGATGTCGATCTTCTTTGTGAGCTTACCGAGGATGTACGCGGTCTGGATACATCCGATTAGGTAACCGATAGGAATGCAAAAGAATCTAAACATGGCCACTCCCTTTCACACATTATATCTAACAGATTATGAATTTTTGTTTCGTACCACGAAATGTATCGGTGTGCCCGCAAAACCAAAGTTTTCGCGGATGCGGTTCTCTATAAAACGTTTATATGACCAATGCATGAGCTCGCTGTCATTAACAAATAATACAAACGTCGGCGGTTTGACCGAGACCTGTGTCGCATAATAAATCTTGAGGGTCTTGCCCTTGTCTGTAGGCGGCGGATTAATCGCCATCGCCTCGATCAGTACATCGTTTAATACGCCTGTGGCTATTCGCAAGGCATGGTTTTGGTACACTGTGCGTATCAGTGCAAACAGCTTATCGATACGCTGTCCGGTGAGCGCTGATATAAATATCTTTGGCGCGTATGGCATGTACTTAAGTTCTGAATCGATGTCCTTTGTGTACTTGTCCATCGTCTTATGGTCTTTTTCGATCAGGTCCCACTTGTTAACGGCTATTACAGAAGCCTTGCCGCGCTCGTGTAATATACCCGCGATCTTTGTATCCTGCTCTGTGATACCTTGCTGTGCGTCGATCATCAATATACCGACATCTGAACGCTCGACCGCCGTTACTGCGTGTATTACGCTGTAACGCTCGATGTTCTCCTTTACCCTACTCTTGCGCCTCATACCAGCTGTGTCCGTCAGCGCATATTTCTGACCCTGCAGCTCTAAAAATGTATCGACCGCATCCCTAGTAGTGCCCGGAATGTCGCTGACAATCATGCGCTCCTCACCGAGGATTTTATTGATCAGCGAAGACTTGCCTACATTCGGCTTGCCCACTATTGCAACACGGATCGTATCATCGTCCAGATCATCCTCGTTTTGCTTCGGCATCATGCCCACGATCTCATCGAGCAAGTCACCTATGCCGAGTCCCTGCCCCGCTGAAACCGGAAACGGATCACCCAGGCCCAACGAATAAAATTCATAGATATCATCTATAGATTTGCCCATGTTGTCCATCTTGTTTACAACGAGCAGCACGGGTCTCTTCGTCTTGCGCAGGATGTTAGCGACATCCGCATCGGTCTCTGTGATACCCGTTCGACCATCCACCACAAATAAAATCGCATCGGCGGTTTGCATCGCCATGTCAGCCTGATTTAAAATCTGCTTCATGATGATGTCATCCGTCTGCGGGTCCATTCCGCCCGTGTCGATCAATATAAACGGTTTACCAAGCCACTCGGCATCCGCATATATGCGGTCACGCGTTACACCCGGCGTATCCTCAACTATCGATATGCGTCGCCCGGCCATTTTATTAAACAACGTGGATTTGCCTACATTCGGCCTACCCACGATAGCAATTATCGGTTTACTCACGGCTTGTCCTCCGTATATAGTTGTTAAAATTGTCTTCTTGAATACTGTACTGTTACTATTGTCACTTGCTTATTGGCTTCATCGATACGATAAACGACAGTAAAGTTATTAACGAATAATTACCTGTTGCCTTTACTTGCAAATGCACCTACCCGACGTAAGGCACAACGCTTTGGCAGCAATTCTAATGAAAATATAGCTTTTTCCAAGTCATTAATAAGATTAATAGCAGATTGCTCCGCACTGAGTTCGTTAGTTATATAGGAGTAAATCTCCTCCGTAGAGTTCCGAGAGCCTCTCTTGCATCAAGCAACTTTCCATCAAATAGAAGCTCATCTTCCGCTTGTGCTATGCATCTATCCAACGTATTCTCATCAAGCATCGCTTCATAGGCCTCTAAACCCATTACAACAAGATCACCATAACCGTCTTTTGTAATAAATATAGGCTCATTTATGGCATGGCACATGTCAGATATCACATCGGTATTTTGAGTTCGGATATAGGTCTTATTTGTGGCATGTACCTCGTTCCCTTCTTTTAAATATTCAAAAGTTAAAAACCACGGTATCACGGAAACACCGTGAAATCCGTGGTTTTATTTAAACTTTGCTTTCAGCCCACCGATGATGCCTTGCGTTGACGGCGTTTTTTAGGCTTTCTGACGAGTGCCTGACGGTTTTCGTTGTATACAAACGTCGGCGGAGCAGATTTTTCGACCGTCTCCTTTGAGATGATGCATTTCTCTATCGTCTCGTTAGTGGGGATATCAAACATGATGTCGGTCATGAAGTCCTCGATGATAGCACGCAATCCACGCGCGCCCGTCTGCCTGTCGATGGCCTTTTTCGCTATAGCGACCAGCGCATCCTTCTCAAACTCAAGGATTACGTTATCGAGTTCAAACAGGTATTTGTACTGGCGGGTGAGTGCGTTCTTGGGCTCTGTGAGGATCGACATCAATGCATCCTCATCAAGGCTCTGCAGCGTCACAAGTACGGGCAAACGACCGATGATCTCGGGTATCAATCCGTATTTATGCAAATCCTCAGGCTCAAGATTTTTGAGGATGTCTTCCTTCATCTTCTCGGACTTGGTCATATTTTCGGCTCCGAAGCCGATAACCTTCTGGTTTAGGCGCTGCTCTACGATCTTGTGGATGCCGTCGAACGCACCGCCGCATATAAACAATATGTTCTTTGTATCTATCTGTAAAAAGTCCTGATGCGGATGCTTCCTGCCACCTGTAGGCGGTACGGACGCAACGGTACCCTCAAGGATCTTAAGGAGTGCCTGCTGCACGCCCTCGCCGCTTACATCACGTGTTATAGATGGGTTATCTGAACGGCGTGAGATCTTGTCGATCTCGTCGAGGTAGATAATGCCTCTCTGTGCACGTTCTATATCGTAGTCAGCGGCTTGTATGAGCTTCAATAAAATATTTTCGACGTCCTCGCCCACATAGCCCGCCTCGGTCAACGAGGTCGCATCGGCTATCGCAAACGGCACATTTAAGAGCTTTGCCATCGTCTCCGCGAGATAGGTCTTACCTACACCCGTCGGACCCACGAGCAGTATGTTGCTCTTTTGCAGCTCGATCTCATCGCCATAATCGGCGGTCGCTATACGCTTGTAATGGTTGTAAACGGCCACCGCGAGCGCTTTCTTCGCGCGGTCCTGCCCCACTACATATTCATTCAAAGCCTCCATGAGCTCCTTCGGCTTTGGCAGCTTGAATTCATCCTCTACAAAACGGCTGTCGCTTGCGTTTTCCTCCAGCACGTCATAACACAGGTCGATACATTCGTCGCAGATATATACATTTGGGCCTGCTACGATCTTTCTGACCTGCTCCTGTGCCTTGCCGCAGAACGAACAGCGCACTGTACGGCGATCATCATATTTAGACGGCATATGATTTGTTTTCCTCCATGCAATAATAACTGATAATTACTTACCGCTTACGGTTCTGGTGACGACCTTGTCGACCAGGCCATAAGCTAATGCTTCTTCGGCGCTCATGATATAATCGCGCTCGGTATCCTTTGCGATAACATCGTATGGCTTACCCGTGTTTGCGGCAAGCATCTCGTTGAGCTTCTTTTTAGATTTAAGCAGGTGCTCGGTGTGAATTTGAATATCCGTGGCCTGACCTCTCAGTCCCCCGCTTATCAAAGGTTGGTGGATGAGTACCTCGGCGTTAGGCAACGCAAAGCGCTTACCCTTTTGGCCACCCGCCAACAAAAACGCGCCCATGCTCGCAGCCATACCAACGCATATCGTCGACACATCGGCCTTTACATATTGCATGGTGTCATATATCGCAAAGCCCGCGGATATCGAACCACCCGGACTGTTGATATAGAAGTTTATGTCCTTGTCCGGGTCCTCCGCGTCTAAGAACAACAGCTGCGCAATAACCAGGCTTGCGGTCGTATCGTTTACGTCCTCGCTCAGGAAGATGATACGATCCTTCAACAATCTCGAATAGATATCATAGGAGCGCTCGCCCCTGTTTGTCTGCTCGATTACATACGGTACCAAACTCATTTGTTAGTTCCTTTCTACTCTACATCTATGATGTCGTCCTCATCGGCGAAATCACTGTCCTCTTGCTCGTCATCCGGCACAGCTATAGCATTTGCCTTTAAGAACTCATACGCCTTTTTGATGCGCAGGTCATTTCGAAGCATCTTGTCGCTGTGTTCGTCCACGAGCGCCTTCAGGGTTCCGGGCTTCATACCTTGCTTCTCTTCGGTCTCGGTTATCTCCTTGTCGACATCCTCATCCGTAATCACGATGTTTTCCTTTATGGCTATCGCTTCAAGTGCGAGCGTACTCTTGATGTTATTCAGCGCAGCACCCTCGTAGTCCTTCTTCAGATCATCTATGCTCTTGCCCATGTATTGCAGGAACATATTCGGGTCGATACCCCTCTGTTGCATCGAACGCAGATAGTCGTATGCCATCGACTCAGCGCGTTGCTTTACGACTACATCCGGTATCTCTTCAGTGACCTTGTCCGCTACCTGCTTTACAAGCTGCTCCTCGGTATACTGCTCCTGGCGAGCTGTAGCGCTCTCCGTGAGCTCCTTCACGATAGCCGCTCTGTATTCCTCATAGCTGTCGTATTCGGAAATATCCTGAGCGAATTCGTCATTAGCCTCTGGCAACTCTTTTTTCTTTATTTCCTTTACGGTGACCTCAAACACAGCGGGCTTACCCTTGAGATTCTCTGCGTGGTATTGCTCGGGGAAGGTTACATTGACGGTACGGTTTTCACCGGTCATAGCACCGATAAGCTGTGCCTCAAAGGTGTCGATGAAGCTATGCGAACCGATAACGAGCTCGTAGTCCGAACCCTTACCGCCTTCGAACGCCACACCATCTACAAAGCCTTCGTAGTCGATTACAGCCGTGTGGCCATCCTCCACAGGCCCTTCTATGGTCATGATGCGCGCATTCTTCTCCCTGTCGGTATCTATACGCTTATTGATCAGATCGTCCGACGGTGCAAGCTCACGCTGTTTGTATACAAGGTTTGTATATCCGTCTATTTCTATCTGCGGCTTTGTGAAAACCT
>CAZUNC010000049.1:0-14485 GCA_964621475.1 uncultured Defluviitaleaceae bacterium
TTAATCTATGATTGTATTCTATTGACCTATTCATTATAATTGGCATATATTGGCATTTGCATAAGAAGGGGCGGCGGGTATGACAGAATACGAGAGCAAGGTTGTTGTTAAGGAGCGGATCATTGTTATAGATGACAGTAACTTCATGCTTAAGGCATTACAGGGGATATTAGGCAACGATTATGACCTACACTGCTTCACAAGCGGAAAGGACATCATGCGACTGATAAAGGAGATCAATCCCGCATTAATAATGCTTGATATATTGATGCCCGATATCGGGGGCTTTGAACTGATAACGATGATAAAGTCCGATATAACCACAGCCGATATACCCGTGATCTTTCTGACCGGTCTCGGCGACGAACAACACGAGGAAAAGGGATTAGAGCTCGGCGCAGTGGATTATATTTCAAAGCCGCTGCGCCCCTCCGTTGTTTTTGCGCGTGTAAAGCTGCAGGTGGACAGCTATGTAAGCAAACGAGAAATGCTCGCGAAGTCATTAAAAAAGCCCAAGATCATGATAGTGGACGATAATGTCACAAACCTGAATGTGGCGCGCATGGCATTGTCGGACATTTACGAAGTCGCGTTGATCTCGTCCGGCGAAAAGGCCCTCTCAATAGTTTCAAAGATAATGCCTGATCTAATAATATTAGATATCGAAATGCCAAGCATGAGCGGCTTCGAGACCGCAAAACACTTGAAGGCCATGACCGCCCCCATCAACAACATCCCAATCATATTCGTGACCGCGCGAGACGACACAGGTAGTGAGCTCGAGGGGCTCACAATCGGCGCGGTCGATTATATTACCAAGCCGTTTTCGTTCCCGCTTTTACAAAAGCGCATAGAACTGCACCTCGCGCTCATGAGCCAACAAAAGGAGCTATACAACTACAACAAGAACCTTGAGCAAATGGTCGAGGAAAAGACAAAGGCCCTCACGAACCTACAGCAATCCATCGTCTGTGTATTGTCCGAGATGTGCGAACGGCGTGACGGTTCCACCGGCGATCATCTGATGCGTACACAAAAATACTTAAAGGAATTACTGTTTGCGGCGAGGCGTATGGGTATTTACCCGTCCGAGCTGCGTAACGTGGACGCGGACATTTTTACCAACGCGTCCCAGCTGCACGATATAGGCAAGATTTCTATACCCGATCGCATACTGTTAAACCCGCATAAGCTCACCGACGAAGAATACGAAATCATGAAGACCCACACAAAGCTCGGCGAACAGGCAATCATGGATGTAATGGCCGGTGTTGAGGAGCAGGGCTTCCTCGAGTTAGCGGCGGCATTTGCGGGTGCACATCACGAGCGTTGGGACGGTAAGGGTTACCCCCGCGGTCTGCGCAAGACCGAGATACCTATCGCAGGGCGGTTGATGGCCATAGCGGATGTCTATGACGCGCTGGTCTCTGAGCGTCCGTACAAGCAAGCGCTATCACATGAGGCCTCGGTGGATATCATCACCGAGGGCAGCGGCACGCATTTCGATCCAAAGTTAGTGGACGCCTTCCTTACTGTAGCGGACCTGTTCAAGGAGATTTCCCAACCCGTATAACACATTCGAAAGGTGGGTTTATTATGCTCGTGGAACAAACACCTACGGTTATTCTCGATATCGTAAGGATGCTGTTGTCCTCTGAGGACACAGTAGCGTTTAACGACACGCTTGATAATTGTCTTAAATATTTATGTGAGGTCACAAAACGGAACAGGATCTATATATGGCAGCGTCACCTAAGCGAAACCGATGAAATCTACTGGACACAGCGATACGAAAGTCTACGTAACGCGCCGCCACAGTACAGCGGAATAAAATCCGAAAAACATACGCAAAAGGCCTTGATGAGCCTGTCTAATATGATAGACAAGACCTACTACATAGAACGCTCTATATCGGACTTTACCGGGAGGGAACGCGAGATACTCGAGGCCGAAAGCATAAAATCCTTCATCATAGCACCAATAAATATCAAAGGTAAAAACTGGGGGCTTATAGGTATAGATGACTGCGAGGATGGCCTACCGTTTACGCAGGACGAACGCTATGTGTTGCAGATCAGCGGATTTCTGTTTGCGAGTGCAATTGAACGCATGGAAACCCTGGCAAAGCTACACGAGCTCGACAACCGCACTCAGGCTATGCTAAACGCAACCCCTATCTGCTGCGATCTCTGGAACCGCGACTTTCAGCTCATAGACTGCAACGATGCAACGATGCGCTTTTTTAGGGTACCTGACCGCAAGACCTTTATGGATAATTTCCACCGTCTGTCCCCTAAATACCAACCCTGCGGCAAGCTCTCCGAGCAGCTGGCACGCGAAAAGGTTGAAGAAGCGTTTACTAAAGGGCATTGCAAGTTTGAGTGGATGCACCAGACATTGGATGGCGTGCTGCTCCCTGCCGAGATCACACTTGTGCGCATCGAATACAAGGACGATTATGTCGTTGCCGGATATACGCGCGACATGAGCGGGCATATCTCGATGCTCGAGGAGATACGCCACACCGAGGAGCAACTACGCATAGCGCGTGACGAGGCCATGTACAGCTCACGCGCAAAGTCAAATTTTTTGGCGAGCATGAGCCACGAGATTCGCACGCCCATGAACGCGATATCAGGGCTCGCAGATATCATCATCCGCGAGAGCCATGGTCAATCCGCCACCGTATATGCGACGGAAATAAAGAATGCATGTAACACACTACTGACGATCATCAACGATATCCTGGATATCTCGAAGATTGAGTCGGGTAAGCTCGACATCGTCGTATCACAATACTCGCTCGCATCCCTAATAAACGATGTGCTCAGCATATCGCGCATGAGGCTCGGAAAAAAGCCCGTAAAGCTCATAACGGATATCGATCCGAGACTGCCTGCATTTCTTGAGGGCGACGAAATCAGAATAAAACAGATACTCATGAACCTAATGACCAACGCGATCAAGTTTACCGCAGAAGGTTACATAGAATTTTCCGTGTCCGCCGTACCGGTTAACAATACGGTCACGCTGATATTTAAGGTCACGGACACGGGACAGGGTATACGCTCGGAGGACATGGGTATCGTATTCGACGAGTTTGCACGCGTAAACACAAAACGCAATCGCAGTATAGAGGGTACAGGGCTCGGACTTCCGATTTCAAAAAAGCTATGCGAGATGATGAACGGACGTATACTCGTGGACAGCGTATACGGCAAGGGTTCGGTGTTCACGGTCATCATCGAGCAGCTCATTATGGACAGATCGCCCCTCGCTTCTATAGAGGCTACCAAATCCGTTCTGCTCTACGAATCCGATGATCGTATATCAGCGTCGATAGACAAATCTGCTCGAGCCATAGGCTGCATGTGCACGGTCAGTACATCACGCGCGAATTTCTTTGAGCATATCGAGCAAAAAAAATATGACTATATCTTTACCACCCCCACATACATCCGAAAGGTCAAGGAGATCTTGGGTAATGCGTCTCACCACACACAACTTGTGATGCTCACGCATTTTGGTGAGATCGAGGGCATATCAGGGGTCATCGGTATACATTATCCGATATCCTGCCTACAGATAGCCGATATCATCAATAGCAGCGGCCGTCTATTCGGTGTAGATGCTCATCATGAGCCCGAGATGTATTTCAAAGCACCCGAGGCCAAAGTGCTCATCGTCGACGACAACGAGGTAAACCTGATCGTCGCAAAGGAACTGATGAAGCCGTTTATGTTTAGGATAGACACCGTAAGTAGCGGCTACGACGCTGTTGATATGGTCAAGGCCAATCGCTACGATCTCGTGTTCATGGATCATATGATGCCGGGCATGGATGGTATCGACGCAACCGTCACCATTCGCAAGCTCGACGGAGAATACTTTAAAAACCTACCGATCGTCGCGCTGACCGCAAACGCCATCGTGGGTACGAGCGAGATGTTTATACGCGAGGGCATGAACGACTTTCTCGCGAAGCCGATAGAGAAACGCAGGCTATTCCAGGTGCTCGATTATTGGATACCACAGGAAAAGAGGCTGCCTGCGGATATTTCTTGGGATGAGGCCATTGCTGCGGATTTTAGCATCCCCGATATCGATGTCAGCCGCGGACTGTTGAACGTGGGTGGCAAGATCGAAAATTATCGGCACATATTAGGCGTATATCGAAACGACGGCATAAAAAAACACGCAAGCATTCCTGCCCATTTTATCCGGCAGGAGCTTAACGCACTAAAGACCGAGATACACGCGTTAAAGAGTTCATCCTATATCATCGGCGCGGAGATAACCGGTAAAAAGGCGGAGGCGCTTGAAAACGCGCTCACAAAAGGCGATATAACCTATGTAAACGACAATATCGAGGATTTCCTCGTAACACTTAGCGAAACGACAGACAATATAAACGCATATCTGAACGAAGCACCAAGGACCTTTGTAGCGAACGAAGCTACATCCTCACAGATACAGGTGTCTATGACACTGCTCGATGATTTTCTTACGCGGCTTTTAAATGCTATAGAATATGTGAGGATCAACGATATCGAGACGATCCTATCCAAAATGTCCGAATGCGGCTGGCCCGACGATACAGCCGAAGAGATCCGGCATATCAAATCCGCAATAGCGGTATTTGATTACGATGAGGCATGTGCGATCGCACAGCGCATCAAGAAGGGGTTGTAGCATGATGCTGCAACCCCCCTTTTTTATTTCGAATAAATGTGTGAAACCAATTCAAGGCGGCAGTCCTTACCCTCGACAAAACCGCTGTCATGCGTAAAACGTTCGTCGCATTGGCTCTCTATCCGCATCCTAAAGCCCTTTTTCCGACAGCCGTGATCCCAAAGTGTCAGATAAAACAGGGCCTCGCCATTAAAGGTGTGACCTGTCTTATCCGTCTGTATACACTTTCCCCTACCCGTCACGACCGCAGCCTCCGAATCTCCCGAGCACTCCGTTCGCATGCATCCACCATACGCATTAAAACACAGCGATAGATTTTGCTTAACTGCCCTGTAATGCAATGCGTCCCGATCGATGCTGACCACAGCCTCCGCTCCCGCAAATATCTCCGTGCCGCAGGTTATTATACCACGGCATTTGCCGTGCACTTCACAACAGACCTCAGGCACCGGACACGGCGGGTGTGGTGGGTGCGGCGGATGCGGTGGGTGCGGCGGGTTTGGTGGCTTCGGCAGGATATTTCCGACGTTTTCAAGCTTAGCCTCCAATAGCAGCTGCATACGTACCATATTGGTTACCACGGCGTTCACACTTTTGTTTACCGCCAGTATGTCCTCCACATCCCCGTCACATTTGTATCTCTTTACGGCTTCTTTTACTTTATCGGTTTCCGCCTCCAATAGCTTTGATATGCTGGTTTCCTCAGCAGCTATCGATGCGAGCAGTAGATTGATCGCTTTATCCAATGTGATATCTATATCCGGCTTGATGTCGGGTATTTTAGGCATTGACATAAATTTATTCACATCCATCCATTTTTCTCATAGTATATAATACGACCAAGCCTTTCAGATGTGAAAACTTAGGGCTCTCGGTCATAAATATACACAAGCAGAAAGGATGAATGTTAGCAACATGTCAATGCCTAATATTCCAAGTGTCAATCCTGACATTAAAATAAATTGGGATCAAGCGATCACCCTTATACTATCTTCTATAGCGTTTGAGGAGCTGGGCCTTGCCCATATCATCAACGCAGAAGCAGAGAAACAGCAATATGTGCTCGGAACCCTTGCGGTCTCCGATCCGCCGGATCCTCCGACGATAGACGAATTGCTTGCAGTAAGCGAAAGCGTAGCTACTACACTCAGGAGCGTTATGTCAAGTCAAATGATGTTACAATATACACTCGAGGACGCCATCAAGTATTACGGTAAAGGTATAGCATAATCGATACCATCCGACAGCGGCTCTCATAACCGCTGTCTTTTTTTAACGAGACATTTTGAAAGGAGAATATAATGTCATTTCCAAATATACCCAATGTTGATCCGGATATTACCCTGAGCTGGGATCAGTCAGTCAGTTTGTTGCTCGCGTCGATCGCGTTTGAGCAGCTCGGTTTATCACATATCATCAACGCAGAGGGCGAAAAAATACAATACGCATTAGGAACGCTCGGGGGACAGAAGCCACCCGTCCCGGCGAGCATAGATCAAGTACTCGAAATCAACGAATCTGTTTCTTGCCTCTTGAAGCAAATTAACGGAAACCAGATCCAGTTGCAAAACAAACTCGAGCATATATTAAAGTATGCCAATTATGATGTGCATGTGAACACAGGAACCGCAACCGGGCTGTTTGACGACACTGCGGTATCGGCAAGCGATAAGGCCTATTACTTTACAATAGGGGGGTGCCGCTAAATGAGTAAAATAGGAGGCATCGATCTCGGAGGACTTACAGATTATCTGTTTTTCTTTGCGGATGGCGCAGTAAATGCTAACTGGGAAGGTCATACCAACGGCTATTTAGGAAATGTCGCGATAGACGGTCTCACCGCTAACGAAAACACCCGGCAAGCCATAGCCTATGCGGGCACCATAAGCACCAATGAATCTGCCCTCGGCGGTTGGCAGCACATCGTCGATCAGAATCCCACACAGTCTAATGCGTCCGTCAATCAAAACCCATTGATACTCGGTCTCAAGGTAGATCTTGTAAACGCCATACAGCAGATAAACGTGCTCCCCGCATCCCTCGGCTTTGAGAGTGTGGACTCAAGCTCGCTAGACGGACTTAATACGTTAAACGGTATAGACGAGGTCTTTGTCATCAACATTACCTCGGGCTTTGAATTCAACAAGAAGATAAACATCACAGGCGACGCCGGTGATGTTTATATACTTCGTTGGGATGAGGACGCAAATCCGGTAAACGGATATCAAGGCACGCTCCGCCCGCATGCGGGCGGTGCGATCGTACCGCACGGTGGGCTCATGCCCTCAAACTTTATCAGCGTAGCCGGTAACATCAACGCAGAGGGCGGCGGCAGCACACCCGCTTTCCCGTATCCGCAGGGCCCACGTTATTACGATAGCAGCAGTAATCTGATTATCGGCGGTTCGGACTGGACAGGCGGCGGCTTCTTTACAGGTTATCTGCTCACAACCGGTGCACCCACGACATTAAATCCATCAACCGGATTATACACAGGCGAAACCTTACGTCTCTCTGACGCGATCTTTGTGGGTGGATGGTATTCTCTCACAACATCGTTTTCGATGAGCGAAGGTACGAGCGGCATCCATGTAGCACCGAACCCGGCTACGTTCGCAAACCCGAAGGTCGATATCAAGAAGTACGTCTCCCCAGACAACGGCTTCACCTGGGATGACGCGCAGGACCCGCCCGGACCTACAATATTCTCCAACATCATACCGCAGTTTATGTTCGTGGTTACAAACACCGGCAACGTAACACTGACTAACATCGATGTGCAGGACAGCGTCTACGGTGCTATCGGGACATTAGATAGCCTTGACCCGGGAACATCAACGTCATGGACGATACAACAGCCCTGGAGTGAGGGTGAGCATGAAAACATCGCCACGGTTACGGCACAGTACAACACCGATATCGTGACCTCTTTGGATGCGGCGCATTACTGCGGCGTACAGCTGCAGAATCCGGCCATTCAGCTTGTTAAATATGTATCCTCCGACGGGGGTGCTACCTGGCAAGAGGCACACACACCTCCGGGGCCCGATATCACCTCAAACATCGCGCCGATGTTCCAATTTGTCGTTACCAATATCGGCAACACGGACCTGGCGAATGTAAATATAGTTGATGATGTATACGGTCCCATAGGCAGCACACCGCTGTTATCGGCAGGCGCAAGTGCAATCTTTCTATATACTGCGACATGGCAGGAAGGTCAGCATGAAAACACCGCTACCGCAACGGGAGATTTCGGTTGGGGCGGCGTCTCCAGCCAGAGCTCCAGCTATTACAACGGTGTCCCTGCTAAACCCGCCATGAGCTTTATAAAATATATCTCGATCGATAACGGCGTAACCTGGCTCGAGGCGCATACACCTCCGGGACCCGATATCACACCCGATATCACGCCGCAGTTTAAGTTCAGCGTCATCAACACCGGTAATGTAGACTTGTATAATGTCAATATTACGGACGATATCTTCGGTCCGATCGGTGGTGCTCCGTTCTTGAGTGTAGGTGGTAGTATAGATTACTATTATACAGCCCCATGGCAGGAGGGCCAGCACACAAACACCGCCACAGCTACGGCTGACTTTATCGTAGATCCCATATCCGAGCAAAGCTCCGCTAACTATAACGGTATCGTCATCGCACCGGGCGTCAGCATCACCAAGTATGTATCACCCGATAACGGCGCGACCTGGGTCGAGGCACCCAACGCACCTGGCCCGGATATAACCTCGAATATTACTCCGCAGTTTAAGTTTGTCGTGACAAACACCGGTAACGAGGACCTGTTTGATGTAACCATAACAGACGATGTATACGGCCCATTAGGCAGTGTAACGCCCCTGCCTGTCGGCGAAAGCGCGGTATTTACCTTTACCGAACCATGGGAACTGGGTCAGCATACAAACACCGCTACCGTAAATGCGTCATACGACGGCGGCAGCGTATCCGACCAGAGCACAGCGAATTACAACGGTGTCGAAGCCGAACCGGGCATCAGCATCGTCAAGTATGTATCGGTAGACAATGGCGTAACCTGGCTGGATGCAAACACGTCCCCGGGCCCGATGCTACCGGCAGGTAATACGGCACAGTTCAAGTATGTCGTTACAAATACAGGTAATGTGGATCTTTTCGACATCCTCGTAACAGACGACGTACTCGGTACGATCGGCGGTGTCCCGACACTCGCCGCGGGTGCATCGCAGACGTTCTTTAACTCATGATTAAAAGTACCACGGATTTTCACGGATTTAAATGCTATATTGCTTTAATCCGTGTAAATCCGTGGTATTCTTTTGTTTTTACTTTCGCCATACGAACTCATTAACGATATGCGTGTATGACTGTATCAAACGTACGACCTTCATCGACACATTATCGTCCATATAGTCCGGGATCATCGGATGAATGTGACCACTTACGGCGAGCTCGACAGCCTGAGCTATGCTATCGTAATCAATGCCGCCGATCACGATGCTGCCCTTGTCTAAGACCTCGGGGCGTTCCGTAGAGGTGCGGATCAGTACAGCCGGAAAACCTAATATAGCGCTTTCTTCCGAAAGCGTACCGCTGTCTGACAGCACGCAAAACGCGTTCTTCTGCAGCCTGTTGTAGTCCGAAAAACCGAACGGCGTTAGATTACGCACATGCTCATTAAATTCAAAGCCGCGCTCTATAATAAACTTTAAGCTGCGCGGATGGGTCGAGTATATGACAGGCATGTCGTATCGCTCGGCTAATCTATTTACCGCGGTCATAAGCGAAAGGAAATGCTCCTCGTTGTCGATATTTTCCTCTCTATGCGCCGACAGCAAGATATATCGCTGGGGCGTCAGCAAGAGCTCGTCGAGAATCGTGCTGTTATCGATCTTTTTAATATGTCTTTCGAGCACCTCCGGCATCGGCGAGCCCGTCACAAATACATAGCGTCCCTCTATGCCCTCCGCGAGCAGATAGCGTCGCGAGTGCTCAGTATATGCGAGGTTTACATCCGCAATATGATCTACGATCCTGCGGTTGATCTCCTCGGGCACGTTCTGGTCAAAGCATCTGTTCCCGGCCTCCATGTGAAATATGGGTACCTTTAATCGCTTTGCCGATATCGCAGACAGCGCGGAGTTCGTATCCCCGAGTATCAACAGCGCATCGGGCTTTTGCTCCTGTATGAGCCTGTAGGAGCGTCCGATGATATTGCCGATGGTCTCTCCGAGGTCAGCACCGACCGCGTCTAAGCATATATCCGGCGGCCTGATCGACAGATCCTCAAAGAACACCTTATTCAGCGAATAATCCCAATTCTGCCCCGTATGCACGAGTATATGTTCAAAATAAATGTCGCAGGCCTTGATTACCTCCGACAGGCGAATGATCTCGGGTCTCGTACCGATGATCGTCATGAGCTTCAGTTTATCCATCTCGCACCCCCGTTTTTACAAATAGTAACCAAAATACAAGGCGCCGCATCAGCCCCTTAAGCATATAGTATGAATAGTCAGGGGATAGGAGTGATAATATGAAGCTGGTCCATACATTATTATTTTTGATCAGGGAACGATATGCGGCCGAGGATGCAGAGCTCGCAAAGAAGTGCCTGTCTTCCCTGGAAAAAAGCACATATAAGACAGTCGTTATCTTTAATCAGGGCTTTTGGAACAGGGAGATGCTCGGGGAGTTTGTCAAGCCGTTTGACCTAAACTGCATCATAATCGGAGACGGCGTAAACATGGGGACGGTCGTGGGAAGGCAGAGTTGCTTTGAAGCGATCTGGGACAAATATCCCGACACGGGCTTTACGAGCGAGATACATTTGGACATGATCCTCACGCACAACTGGGAGGATGTGCTTGTAGAATATCTGGAGAGTCACGATGAGCCGCTTATTAGCTGCGGGATCGTAGATCAGAATGGTTATATGAGCTTTTTGAATAAGACAGTGGAGCGTCCGCCACTCGAAGCGGATATGATGGACGATTATCTGAAAGGCCTCAGACTCGATCGGATCGAGCACGGCTTTACGAACCCGTGCATACACAACGCGGCTATCCTGAAGGAAACCGGTGGATACAACGCTCGCTTTTTGACCGGCAAGCAGGCCTTTGAAGACGACAGCATGCTACTCGGATACTATTACTACTATGGCACAAGGGTGCACTGGAAACCCAAGGTCCATTACGGCTCCGTCGTGTATCATGCGATAGCGGGTCAGCGTATAGGCATGAACGACAGCGTGATGATCAACTACTCCGGCCTTGTGAAGCAATATGGCGCAATGGGCTTGAAGCACCTATCGGAGCTACACAAGAGCGAATGGCAGGTCCGGTATTTCGGCGAGCAATATCGCAATATGTAATACTGCAGCGACAAAACACCTCTACCACGGATTAACACGGATAAAAGCTCCGTGGAAATCCGTGGTTTGCTTTTTTTCCTACACATTTTCCATATATGTGTCAGGGGCTTTGGGATCAAATATCTCATCACACCAGATCAAAAGTATCAAATCCCCTTCCCCGATGTTTTCGATCGAATGCGTATAACCGGCTGGGATGTAGAGCATATCCGAGCTTTCGTCTGTCACGATATATTCGATAACCTTGTCGGAGCCTATCATGCGAAACCTCACGGCGGCCTTGCCCTTTAGCACGAGAAACTTCTCAGTCTTTGAGTGATGCCAATGATTGCCCCTTGTAACGCCGGGCTTGCTGACGGACACGGATACCTGTCCGAACTCGGGACATTTGAGGCATTCACAGAAATAACCCCTTTGATCACATTTCCTATCCAACCTGTAAACAAAGCCACTCTCGGGCAAATACGAGATAAAGGTCGCATAGAGCTTACGATTTAATTCATCATCAAACGCGTGCAGCTCTATATCGCACCTATCAGCGCGGCTATCCGTGCGACTATCCGTGCGGCTGTCCGCATATGCACACAGCCTTTCGTACAGCTCGCCGAGCGTAATCGTATGGATATCGGATACATCACAGAAACCGACCTCGCCTCGTTGGGGTGGGGCTTCGAGCGTGCCTATAAACTGCCTAATTAGATCGTCTATATACAACAGCCGCAGCACGGTATCAGGGTTGTCTATACGCACGGGGATATCCCGCGCCATACTATAGCAAAAGGTCGCAACGACCGAGTTATAGTTAGGCCTGCACCACTTGCCAAAGATATTCGGCAGTCTGTATACATACACCGGCGCAGCGGTATCTGCTTCATGCGCAAACAATACATCCTCCATGGCCTTCTTACTCTTGCCGTAAGGTGTATCGTTCTCGGCCTGTATGGACGAGCATGCGAGCACTGGGCATGTGTTGTTGTACTGCTCGAGCTTTCCGATTAGTACGGATGTAAAATCGCGGTTTACATGTATAAACTCCTCGACAGCCTCGGGTCGGTTTGCCCCTGCCAAATGAAACACAAAACGACAGTCCCGCAGTGCTTCCTCCAAGACCGCCTCGTCGCTGCCTATATCGTATAGACACAGATCCATATAGCCTTGGTTTTTAAGCTGGGCCGTGAGGTTTTTACCCACAAAACCGTTCGCACCTGTTATGAGTATCTTCATCTGCGGCCACCCCAATCCTTCAGCGCGTCTTGAATAAAGTCAAGTCTAAGCAGCAATTCGATCATTTGAGACTTATTCAAGCGGCGTGCGTTGTCCGAGGTATATTCCTGCGCGACGGATGCCTCGTTGTCGCCCGCGTTAAAATATTTCTCGTAATTCAGATCCCTGTTGTCCGGCAACACACGGTAGAAATCACCCATGTCCTCGGCCTTGGCCATTTCCTCCTTGGTCAGCAGCGTCTCGTAGATCTTTTCGCCGTGCCGGATGCCTATCTCTCGAACCTCGTTATCTACACCGAATATCTCCTTCAGCGCCTCTACGAGTGTATTGATCGTACACGCAGGCGCTTTTTTAACAAACAGCTCGCCTTGGCACCCGTGCTCGAACGCGAATACGACGAGCTCCACGCTCTCATCCAGGCTCATCATATAACGTGTCATCTCGCCATATGTCACTGTCAATGGCTGTCCGCTCTTGATCTGATCCACAAACAGCGGGATCACGCTACCGCGTGAGGCCATTACATTACCGTAGCGTGTGCCGCATATCGTCGTGTCGTCAACGGTCTTAGACTTGGCCATGTATACCCGCTCCATCATAGCCTTCGAGATACCCATCGCGTTTATCGGATATGCAGCCTTGTCGGTCGACAGGCATATGACCTTCTTTACACCCGCGCCTATAGCAGCGTTTAGTACATTGTCCGTGCCGAGCACATTGGTCTTTACGGCCTCCATCGGAAAAAATTCGCATGATGGCACCTGCTTTAACGCAGCCGCGTGAAAGATATAATCCACCCCATGCATCGCATTTTCTACACTTCTTACGTCCCTTGTGTCTCCTATATAAAACTTAATCTTGTCATTCTTATAAAGCTTTCTCATGTCGTCCTGCTTCTTTTCATCCCGAGAAAAGATGCGGATCTCTTTTACATCCGTATTCAAAAAACGCTTAAGCACAGCGTTACCAAACGAACCGGTTCCGCCTGTTATAAGCAAAATCCTATCTTTAAACACTCAGATATCCCCTTTTGTCCCCGTTTCATTACAGTATATTCGCGAAAGTATAAACGGTAACCGCCGTTGCATAGTACAAGTCATGCACCAAAGTCTTTTTTGTACATATTTATAGACTGTAACGTTACAATGGACGCTCCTTAGCCGTCCAAAGATTAAAGAAAGGTGTGGTATAACCAAATGAATACTTTCTCCGGTTATGACTACTACGGTAAGAAATCTCGTTATGATGATACTGATGACAGAGCTTTGAACAATTACCGCAAACAGTCAAAAAGCAGAGCGGACGATATATCACAACAAAGGAAAAGCCCCGAGCCTTTAGGCCAAGGCAGGCGGATGAGATACGTAGACAGTACAAGCGGAGTAAACGACCAGGAATGGAAGGACTTTGTACGCAAGTATCGTATCAACAGGGATGATGACCTACGGTACGAGAGCCCCAAATACAAAAGAGAAGATCGTTATCGCAAAGATTGCTCATGCAATGACGATCGCTATGCAGATGATGATTACTACTACGAAGATAATGACCGATATGACGATGACTACAGAGACGACTACAGAGACGACCCCAGAGATGATTTTGAGGACGACTACGAAGATGACTACGAAGATGATTATGGCGATGATTACGATGATGATTATGAAGATGACTTTGAAGATGGTAATCGCCATTGGGCAGGTGACAGGTGTCATCATCACCACCATCACCACCATCATCGTCGCAAACGTTGCCGCTGCCATTGCCGTTGCAAGCACCACAGGAGAGGGCCGACTGGCCCGACAGGTCCTACAGGCCCTACCGGCCCCACAGGCCCAACTGGCCCGACTGGCCCGACTGGCTTAGCAGGTTTTACCGGCCCGACTGGCCCCACAGGTCCGACAGGCCCCGCAGGCTTAATAGGCTTTACAGGCCCCACAGGTCCTACCGGCCCCACAGGCCCCGCAGGCTTAATAGGCTTTACAGGCCCCACAGGTCCGACCGGCCCGACAGGTGCCGCAGGCTTGGCTGGTGTCACAGGTCCCACGGGTGCAACAGGCCCCACAGGTCCCGCAGCACCGGCTGTAGCACTCGGAGGCATTCAGGCACAGAAGATAACAGGACCCGACGGTACGATACCGGTAGGTGGTACCCTCGTTTTCGATAATGTATTAAACAGCCAGACCGCAGCTATCACTTATA
>CAZUNC010000050.1:0-14069 GCA_964621475.1 uncultured Defluviitaleaceae bacterium
GCGATACCACAGTCGCTCTTTCTCCGATTCGTAACTCAGATAAAGCTAGAATCTGCTTCATGCCACACCCCGAATGAAAGATTTCAATATTTCATAATATGCTCTACCTTACATTTCGCACCGTAACGTCTGAAAATACGTCAGAATAAATCCATTAGAACTGTGTTTCCTGTATTGACACGAACCTTTCTTGGAACTATACTTTATATAGAAACACGGTTCTTGTATATGAACCATTTGCTATTCTAACGTTCAGGAGAGAAATCAATGAATCAAATCAACGGACCATATGCGGCTTTGCTGACGCCTTTCTCGGATGACGGCCAGATAGATTTCCGCATTTACGAGAAAGAGATTGACAGGCTTAGCAACAGCCGACTCGCGGGACTGTTTCCGTGCGGAACATCCGGAGAGTTCATCCATATGGATTTTGAAGAGAAGGTCGCTGTAGTCAGAAGCACTGTAGACGTTACCAAGGGTAGAAAACCCGTAGTGCCGGGCGCATGTGCTACTACCGAGCGGGACGTAATCAAAAGTGCTCTGGCATACGGTAAGATGGGATGCGAAAGCGTTGTTATATGCCCGCCTTGGTATATACCCGTCAGTCAGGAAGGTATCGTGGAGTTTTATAAGACTGTGGCCTCTGCCATTGGGGATATGGGCATTGTCATCTACAATATCCCAATGTGCAGTCAAGCCATTCTGACGGATACCTTTGAACACCTGCTGGATATCAAAAACGTCGTTGCCGTAAAGGACAGCAGCGGTAACCTGAAGCAACAGGCGCATCTGTTGGAGAGGGTCAGACGGTTAAGGCCCGAGGTGTCAGTGTTAAACGGCGTAGACGAATGCATGCTACCCGCGCTGGCGGGTGGTTGTGTAGGCAGCATGACAGCCTTGGGCGGGATCATGCCCGACGAGATATGCGACCTATACGAGGCGTTCCATGCAGGAGATGTTGCCAAGGCTCAAGCTGTTCAGATGGGCTTGATGCCATTTTTGGCACGGGCAGAGTCGCTGCCGTTTCCGACAGGATATAAACGCTTGGCAGCGTCGATGGGACAGAACATGGGTATATCACGTCGCAGCTGCTGATGTTATGCAACTGAGAAACCATGGATGGAGGTACAAATGGCAAAGAATCATCGTATGATCGAGACAGCGCTTAATATTTTAGAATATGTTGCGCTGGAACCCGAGGGCTGCACCTTCACCGATATATGGGAGGCTCAGGGTATACCAAAGAGCACGGCGCATTCTATCATCCAAACCCTTAAAAATATGCAGTACTTTCATTTCGATACCAAAACGGAACGCTTTACACTCGGTACCAAGGCCTTTGAAATCGGCAGCCGCTACATAACAAACAATAGCGATGCCGCCATGTACGCGGAGATAGTGACCGAGGTTTCGATGGCTTGTGATGAAACTGTGCATCTGGGGGTTTTGGACGGTCGCAATGTGTTCTATTTAAGCAAGCATGATTCGAGTCAACCTGTGCGGATGATATCCAGTGTAGGCAAGCGTGTACCCGCACACGGAACCGCGTTGGGCAAGGCATTGTTGACAGGTCTCAGTGATAAGGAGATATCCGAGCTTTATGCCGATATCGTTCTCGAACGTCTCACGGATAAAACCATCACTGATTTGAACATACTGATAGAACAAGTCAACAAAATACGCGTACAGGGATATTCGTCTGAAAGCCAGGAATCAACCGAGGGTATCATGTGTTATGCGGTGCCCGTTTTAGGAAAGGACGGCGCTGTGATCATGGGTATAAGTATATCGGTACCCATATTCAGGGTAGAAAACCGTGAAAAAGAAATCATTGACAGCCTAATGGAAGGCAAGAAGAAATTGGAACGGCTATGCGCCACCAAGGCCGCCTTCGGTGCAAAGTGAGGAAACAGAGATGAAGATTACAAACGTAGAGGCTATTATCTTAAAGCAAGAAACAATCGAAATGATCGGCGACGGCAGTCAGGACACCGCGCTGATACTCGTACATACGGACGAGGGTATCACAGGTGTCGGCGAGGTAGATTCCTCTCCGTATGTTGTAAAAGCCGTTATCGATGCACCGGCTTCCCATATGGTCTGCATGGGCTTGAAGGAGATCGTCGTAGGTGAGGATCCCTTTGATGTGGAGAAGATATGGTGGAAGATGTACGAGAAGAGTTATTACCATGGACGCAGGAGCGTCGTACTGCACGCCATGAGTGGTATCGATATCGCGATCTGGGATATCATCGGAAAGGCGCTAAAGATGCCTGTGGCCAAGCTGTTGGGTGGTGTGTACAGAACCGAGATACCCGCGTATTGCAGTGTATTGATGCCTCCGGACGAGGACGGTATCAAGCGTATCACCGAGCGTTACCTGCCCCAAGGCTTTTTGGGTATCAAGTTTGGCTGGGGTGCGCTGGGTCAGAGCAAGGCAAAGGACATCCAGCTCGTCGAGGCTGCGCGCCGGAACATGGGACCTGATAAGCTGCTGATGATAGACATCGGAATGGTCTGGGGTTCGGTCAAGCACGCGATAGATATGTGCAACCGCCTGAAGGAATACGATCCGTACTGGATAGAGGAGCCATTATCACCGGATAATGTAGAGGGCTACAAACGTCTCTGCGCCGATGTGGATGTCCGTATCTCGGCCGGTGAGGAGCTCGGGGGCATGCATGAGTTCAAGCAACTGATCGACTATTGCGGCATAGACATCATTCAGCCTGATCTGTCACGCTGCGGCGGCTTTACCATGGCTCGCAAGATCGCAGATATGGCTCAGATCGCAGAGATCCCCGTCGTACCACATGCCTTCAAGACCGGCGTGCTCATGGCCGCGACGCTGCAATATATCGCCTCTCTCAGAAACGCCGATTTCCTCGAATATGTAAACCAGGAAACGGTGCTGAGCAAGACGCTGATAACGGATCACTTCAATATAAAAGCAAACGGCATGATCTCCATACCCTCCAAACCGGGATTGGGTATCGAGTTGGATTGGGATGTAGTCAAGAAATATAATAAAGGAGGAAGTTTATGAAGTTCAAAAGATTTACGGGCATGGTAATGGCTGGAATGATGGCGGCCTCGGCTGTAGGCTGCGCAAACAATGCTGCAAGCGCAACACCGTCACCGGCTCCCACACAGGAACAAACCACCCAAACTGAGCAGCAACCCGCAGAACAGGCGTCTGCCAACGGTCTTTCAAAGGAATTTGCACCGCAGCCGGAACTCACGACGATGACGCTGTTCAAGACGATATCGGGTGAAGATGATCCGAACTATCCAGGTGAGACAGGCGTGGATAACAAATACATCACGGCCATGAGGGAACGCCTGAACATCGATTATCAGTTCACAAACGTCATGAAGGGCGGCAGCGCCGCAGAGGAAAAGGTTAAGCTCATGGTCACAAGTAACGACATCCCTGATGTGCTGTCGGTCAACTACGACCTATTCCGCTACATGGTCAAGTCCAAGATGCTTGAGGATGTCAAGTCCGCTTACGACGAATACGGTTATGAGTTTATGAAGTATCTGTTGCAAACAGACGGTGGCAAGGCCATTGAGATGGTGACCGTGGACGGTGCACAGTACGGCGTACCGTCAATGGGTACGCTACACAACGCGGATCAGATGATCTGGCTGCGTAAGGACTGGCTCGACAAGTTGAACATGGAGCTGCCGACCGATATCGATTCGCTGTGTACAGTGTTGGAGGCGTTCAAAACAAAGGATCCGGACGGCAACGGTCAGGACGATACGGTAGCACTTGCCGTACAGGAGAAATTCTACGAGATGCAGATGTATGGTCTCGACGCGATCTTCCAGGCATATGCAGCCTTCCCACAGACATGGCAAAAGGGTGCTGACGGCACGGTTCAATACTCGCTTGCGATGAACGAAACCAAGAACGCACTCGCTAAGCTCCGTGAGATGTATGAAAAGGGCTTATTGCAGACAGATTTCCCACTCACAAAGGGCGAACAAGCAACCGAGCTGGTTGCCTCCGGCAAGGCAGGGGCATTCTTCGGACCATGGTGGTGCGGTTGGACCCCATTAACCGATCAGATCAAGAACGACCCGAGCGCCGACTGGGTAGCAGTATACCTGAAGGGTGTTGACGGTAGTTATAAGGCGTTACAAGAGAAGCCTGTCGGCGATGTCGCCGTACTCAAGAAGGGCTACAAGAACCCAGAGGCGTTTATAAAGACCCTGAACTTCTATGTAGCTGTAAATGGCGGCGGCAATCCGGAAGACGCCGGCGGAGATCCGTACAACGGCAAACTGCCGCAGCCGAGCTGGACATGGTTCCCGATCATATTGGGCCTGTGGGACGCAGATGCTGTTTTCTTTGACAATACCGCAATGACCGCTGCCTCCAAGAACGAGCCGATGCCTGAAAACATATCAGCCGCACAGGAAGAATACTATAAGGGAATTGCCGAGCAATGGAACAAGGGTATCGACTGGCTCAAGGCTAATCCGGACGAGTTTGGCGATCCGTTCTCACGCTTCGCGGGTGTAGCTCCGTTAAAGGCCGTTAATGTACAGCCTGCATACAGCGAATTCTACGGTACCACCGATACGCTAACAAAGCGCAAGGCAACCCTCGATAAGCTCGAGAAGCAAGCGATTTTGGATATCATCATAGGCAATCAGCCGCTGGAATACTTTGACGAGTTTGTCAAGCAATGGAATGCCATGGGCGGCGAAATCATTACAAAGGAAGTAAACGACGCTATAAACAATAAATAATTAAGGGAGCCGGTATGGGTAAAAGAGCCGCAATTCATTACCATATAATGCTTCTCCCCGCAATGATCCTGCTGGCACTGTTCAGCCTGTATCCGATGCTCGGCGCGGTCATAGCCTTTCAAAACTTTGACCCGATGCTCGGTATGTGGGGATCGGAATTTGTCGGACTGGAAAACTTCCGCTTTATGTTTTCAATACCGGACGTAAAGCAGATTTTCTACAATACGCTGTTCATAGCGATATTTAAGATCCTCGTGACACAGAGTATAGCGATCATGTTCGCGTTGATGCTCAACGAGGTCCGACAGATATTCTTTAAAAAATTCGTTCAGACAGTGGTTTATCTGCCGCACTTTATCTCATGGGTATTACTCGGCGGTATTCTTATGAACCTACTGTCTCTGGACGGTATCGTTAATAATTTTCTGAGCTCGCTCGGTATGCAGCCGATATTGTTTTTAGGCAGCGATCAATGGTTCAGAAAGATCATCATCGGTTCTCACGCGTGGCAGGAATTCGGCTTTACGGCCATCGTATATCTGGCGGCGTTGACCTCCATTAATCCGGAGCTCTACGAGGCCGCGGACGTGGACGGTGCGGGGCGCATCAGTAAGCTCCTCGCCGTCACACTGCCGGCTCTCGTGCCGACAATCATATTGATGCTGACGCTCGATATGCAAAACATCCTGAACGCGGGCTTTGAACAGATTTTGAACCTATATAACCCGCTCGTGTACAAAACCGGCGATATCATCGACACCTATGTCTTCCGCGCGGGTCTGCACGACTTTCAATACGAGCTTGCGACCGCCGTGGGACTCTTAAAATCCTTGGTCAGCCTTTTCATGGTCGGGGTCTCTTATTTCCTGGCCTCCAAGTTCGCCAATTACCGTATTTTCTAAGCGGATTTCTGATTGAATAGAGGTCGTTATGGTATATAAAAAAACCGCAGGCGATTATGTAATACTAGTGGTTATGGTATTGGTTTGCATAACCATACTGTTTCCGATAGTACATCTGACGGCGGTGTCGTTTAGCGACAAGGCCGCCGTCGCGGCCGGTAAGGTATTGATATGGCCCGTGAATTTCACGACCTTTGCATATCAGGCCGTTATGAAGGATAAGTTGTTTTTTACCTCATTTTTAGTTTCTGTAAAACGCGTATTATTGGGCCTGGCCGTCAACTTTTCGCTGACGGTCATCACGGCCTTTCCGCTGTCGCGCCGTTCCTCGGAGTTTAAGGGGCGCAGTATTTATATGTGGATACTGGTATTCACTATGTTATTCAGCGGCGGTCTGATCCCGTGGTATCTGAATATCAAGGCGCTTGGTTTATTAAACAGTATCTGGGCGCTCGTGCTGCCCGGCGCTGTGCCCGTATTCAGTGTCGTGGTACTCATGAACTTCTTTAGGGGTCTGCCAAAGGAACTGGACGAGGCCGCAGTCATGGACGGTATCGGCCCGTGGCGTTTGCTTTTGTACATCTACCTGCCGATGTCCCTGCCATCACTGGCTACGATATGTCTGTTTTCCATCGTTGGTCATTGGAACGCGTTCTTCGACGGGCTCGTACTCATGAACATGCAGGAGAAATACCCGTTGCAAACATATCTGAATCAGATCATGGTCCAGATGAGCACCAATACCTCACATATGACGCGTGAGGAGATCATCCGTCTGTCAAAGATTTCCGACAAGACCATCAACGCAGCCAAGATATTGGTAAGCCTGTTCCCAATACTCTGCGTGTATCCGTTTTTACAGAAATATTTTATCACCGGCCTAACATTGGGCTCGGTTAAGGAGTAAAAATATAGAATGAATACAGATTTTTATATTATTTGCGATGGTAAGCCGTTTGCCGCCGATAACGCGGTGTCAAACGGCACTCTTTTTATTAAGACCGTAAAGAAGGAATATCCCGAATACGGCATCATAGAGCAATGGCTCGAGATCGAGAACATATCTCAGCAGCCCGTATCACTCACGCGTGTGGATTCTATGCGCACCGTATTACCAAAGGGCGACTATACCCTCCGCTATTTTAAGTGCCTGATACAGGAATTCATTCCCGAGGTCAAGCAGCTGCGCGGCACATTTGTCTTTGAGGAAACAGACGGGCGTTCGTCCCATTCAAATCATCCGTGGATCTCGTTGACAGATGAGAAATACGGCGTATTGTCCTGTTCAATAGCATGGTCTGGCAACTGGATATTCAGGCTGGAGCCCGGAGCTGACGAGACCTACACACTGACGGCCGGTATAAGCGACTGGTGCTTCTGCAAGGAATTAAAGCCCGGCGAGCGTTTCGAGAGCGTACCCGTTGTGTATACCTATCAACCCAAGGGGGATATGGATACGGCGGCATTGGCGTTTCAACGCTGGGGCAAGGCACATGTATATCCTAAGACCTCATGGTCGGAGCCTGTACCCGTTGCATGGAATCATTGGTGGCCCTATGAGGACGTTGAGATCAACGAGGATGTATTTAAGGCAAACGTGGATGTCTGTGCCGAGATGGGCATAGATGCATGTGTATTAGATGCGGGATGGTTCGGTCAACCCGACCCGGATTGCAACAGCAACGACCAGGGCTGGAGCTTGGATGTAGACTGGTACCTAAAGCGCGGTGACTGGAAGGTCGTAAACACGTTGCGTTTCCCATCGGGCATAGCCGATCTGGCGAAGTACGTAAACGAAAAGGGCATACGCTTTGGCATATGGTGTGAGATAGAGGCCCTCGGCAAGAAAGCATGGCTGCGTGAGGAACATCCGGAATACGTGGCTCTCAGGGACGGCGAATCATTGGATTATATATGCCTGGGCAATCCCGACGCGGTAGATTGGGCTTTTGGTATCTTGGAGCATTTGATCGTAGACTATCACGCGGAATGGATAAAGATAGACTTTAATCTGGACCCTAAAAACGGCTGTAACCGTTGCGATCACGGACACGGTGCCGGTGATGGATTATATGAGCATTACAGGGGTTATTACCGCCTACTCGAGCGCATAAGGGAAAAATATCCCGATGTGTTTTTGGAAAACTGCTCGTCGGGTGGCAGACGTATAGACCTGGGCATTGCGAAGCACACCCACGCGGCGTTTTTAAGCGATCCGGATCATACTCAGCTGCACCTGAGGGAATTCTGGGGGGCCATTGAGACTTTGCACCCGTCGCATTGCTATCACTTTTCATGGTCGCAAAATCGTGTGGCTTATGATTCCAATCTGGAGATGGACCCGATCAAGGAGGGAACCCCTATCCACAGGCTGGATTACATAATCCGCGCTAACATGATGAACCGCTTTGCGGTGTCCTACCGTATGCCCGAGCTGTCAAAGGACATGAAGGAACGCTTGAGTTATCACATACGGTTATATAAGGATGTCGCCAGAGATTTTGTATTAAACGGCGAAACCTATAGGCTTACGGAACAGGCCTATACAGGTAAGGATGTATACTGGAACGCATTTTTACAACTGAAGGACGGCGGGAGCCTGGGTCTGTTATATGTGTTCAAGCTTAAAACCGGCGAAGAGGATACAAAGATCAAGCTCAAGGGTCTGGAACGTGAACAAAGCTATAGCCTGCGTTTTGAGGACGGCGGCCAGACTATGATTATGAGCGGAGCTGATCTGATGGATCAGGGTCTCTCGTTTGGGCATTTACCTGAGGAAGCCTCAGAGATGGTATATATAAAGAGGTCGAATGTTATATGAGTAACAATACTATGAAGGCCGCCGTCTGGACAGAGATCGGCGTAATGGAAATACGCGAGGTGGATATACCAAAGCCAAAGCCCGGCCAGGCTCTGATAAAGGTCCATGCAGCCGGGGTATGTGTGACGGATTATCATGTTTATACGGGAAAGCTTGCCTATGGCAAGCCCCCGCATATCATGGGTCATGAGATCGCCGGTGAGGTAGTGGAATGTAACGGCATTTCCAACCCGCGCATAAAGGTGGGTACTCGGGTAGCCATCGAAACATATGTAGATTGCGGTGAATGTGAATACTGCCTGCGGGGTGAACGGCATCTATGCGTAAAAGGTGAGGAAATAGGCACAGCTCCGCATCAGGGTGGTTATGCACAATATATATGTGCCGATATTCGAAACCTGGTACCGCTGCCGGATGCCGTAACCTATGATGAAGCCGGAATCCTGGAAGCCGTGGCCTGTCCGGCCGGGGCACTGTACAGGATAGGTGTACCGATGGGTTCAACGGTTATAGTGTTCGGTGTGGGCGCGGCCGGACTTGGGTTTATTCAGGTAGCACGAGCTATGGGTGCCGGTAAGGTCATAGCTGTGGCCCGCGACGAACAAAAGCTTCAACGGGCTAAACGCTTCGGTGCAACCGATACGCTAAACAGCGCAGGGATAGGAAACGATGAGTTACTTCGAAGGCTCGCGATAGAGACAGAGGGTAAGGCGCATTTGTCCATAGAGGCCACCGGAGCACCGGAGATGATCACGACTGCGGTATACGCCGCGGGTCGAGCCGGTCATGTCGTATTGTACGGCTTGCCCGAATCCAATGCGCAGATGCGTTTCCCGGTGGAGCAGATCGTTTTAAATCAACTGCATGTGCATGGTGTAACGGGATATCCGCCTGTATGGGAGCCGCTTGTAAAGATGGTGGAAAGCGGCGCTATAGACCTAAAGGATATGGTAACGTACAGCATGCCTCTGGATAAGATACACGAGGCATTCAGGCTCATCGAGGAGCGGGACGCAAATCTGATAAAGACTGTAATACATCCGTGGGAATGACATTATGTTGCGGGAGGGTAAGTGTATGACAGGAACATTAAGGGCTACGCTCAGCGAGCCGTTTATGTATAAGGAGACATTCGGGGATACATGGTTCAGCACACGCGTGGGCGACGGGCGCATCGTTTCTATCTCATGCGACACAAAGGGCTGGCGCGAGGCCTGCGGGAAATACGGCAGCAACCTTGCACTGAGTGAGATACGCGGCGATCTGACAAGACAGGACGGTCTGGACGGAGAGACGTTTTTATCTATGCGTGAGCATCCGTATGATTTCGGTGCATGGGGCACATATAAGTATGATGAGGACGGCATCAGGCGCATGTGGAAGGCAAACGATATCGAATGGATAAATGGTGCGTTATACATGTCGGTAAGCCGTCACAGTGAGATGAAGGCACATACACGCTACAGACAGGATGCGGTCAAGTCCAGCATTATCAAGAGCGAGGATATGGGCAAGACATGGTCCAGAACAGAGGACGCATGTTATTACGAGCCGATGTTTTCAGGCTCACTGTTTTCCGTGCCGTGCTTTGTAAAATACGGCGACGGTGATCCGAGCGGAAATCCGCATGGCGCAGATAAATACGTCTACATGATGTCCAACGAGGGCTTTTGGAATAACGGCAGCTCCATGTATTTAGCGCGTGTACCTCGGGATCGTTTTGGCAATCTGAGTCCGGAGGACTGGGAATTCTATTGCAAGGATTTCCCGGATGCCCCCGAATGGACAAAAGACCCGGCCAAGAAACGAGCTGTTCTTGCGGATCCGTTTAAATGCAGCATGGCCGGTGCGCAGTACGTAGCACCGATGGATCGCTACATCATGACTCAGGCCTATTATCCGGAACCGTATTCATATAACTTCGATACCACTAAGACCTGCTTCCGCTTCTATGAATCCAAAACACCTTGGGGCCCATGGAACCCGTTCTTTGACTGTGACTTCGATCGTTGGGGCTTTTATACGCCGAGTGCGATATCCTGCTCGGTTGCAGGCGATCGCAACGAATGCTCGATGCTGCTGCTGACTGCCGGTGACTGGCAGACCTGTATGGCACCGGATACGGTCTACAGGTTGTCTGCGCTGAATCTGACACTGAGGATGGAATAGTCGGAGGACAAGTAAGAATGGATCAGAAGAATATTACAAGTGTGCAGATCTTACCCGAATGGAGCCTACAGTTAGGCTTTGAGGTTGAACCCGCTATAGCCGAGCCGTTTGAGACATTAGGGTCGCATTGCTATACCTCTGGGCCTTACCGATTAGAGATCTGCCTCGGCGGTACAGCAGAGCGTAGGATCATAGATTTTTGCCTGAGCCGAACCGACGGTAAAGCCTTTACTACCCACCGCTACGTCGTAACCTGTATGTTACCCGCAGTCGATTTATATAATGTCAGCCCTATGTTTGTGGGTTACAACCATACACATCACAGCAATCCCGACAGCTTTTTAATCACCTGCCCGTCCAAGGACTCTCCATATGTCATGTATGGCAGCCGTAACGGCGAAAACCGTTTCACGATCGGGCTGGAAAATCAATATATCGAGTCGGTTGTCTCTCGTATACCCCAAGGGGTTTACCCATACTGTACGGTAAACAAGATATCGTTTGAGCGTCCGATAGACGGTGTCTGCCTGAATGGCCATGAGGTACGTGATGCGATATTCCTTTCGACAGAAAGGGATAACTGGTTTAACGTAACGCGGGCATACTGGGACTTCATAGACAATCGACGCAACTATATCCCAAAGCCTACACCGATAAGCGCCTACGGGCCGTTGTGGTGCTCGTGGTTATACGTGACCGATATAGATGAGGACAAAATATGGCGCAATGCACTCAAGGCAAAGGAATTAGGCATAAAGACCTTGATGATTGACGCGGGCTGGTTTTGTGCCGATACGGACATACCATTCTTCGCTTCTCCGCTGACTTCTGATACATTTGGATTTGGGCGCATTGATTCAGACGGCAGCAAATTCCCGGACATGAAGGGACTGGTAGAGCGTCTGCATGAGCTCGGTCTTTATGTCTGGGCATGGTGTACGCCGCGTTGGGCATTTAACGCAGTTGAGGAGGGCGAAACAGCGGTGGATCGCCGCCTGTTGGACTGCCGTATTCAGGATAGAGACGGCAAGAGGCATCCTTTATTATGCGCACGATATCCCGATACCCGTGAGCACGCGGCTCGCTTCACGGCACACCTACTGGAAAAGTACGGCTTTGACGGCCTAAAATTTGACTGTTGGGAATTGGATGCCGATATCGACATGTGTTTTGCAGACCATCACCATGACTGCGACACTATGGGAGAAGGCATTCTCAAATGGGGCGAAGCGATATATAACGGTATGACAGCGGTTAAGTCGGATGCCGTTGTCTGGCTCAGTAATACGGCCATGAAGCCGTATTCCAATTACTCCTGTTCTCCGAATGAGGTGTATTGTCAGCCGGACGAGCAATGGCGCATGGGTGTATTGCTCAAGACCTTCACCAACGGGATAGTCTCTCAGCTAAGCGAAGGCAGCTGGCATATGGACGAACCCAATAAAAACGTTGCACGCTTTCTGTCTATCCTGATGATGGGTCATGTACCGGAGGTACAGGTAGACTTGACATGCCTAAAACCAGACCATGAAAGGATACTCAAGCATTACTTGGCGTTTTATCACGCTCACCGAGACAACTTATTGTTTGGGAAATACACCCCGTTTGGTTTTGAGCATACCTTAGGCGGGCCGTTATCTACGACACCGCCTCATGTAAAGATCGAGGCGGAAGATGAGGCGTTTGCGTGGATCGGCCCGGTTGTTTGTGATGCTTTAAAGCTAAACGACGCAAGGCGTTTATATATATTCAATCTCAAGAGCATGGACGGGCTGCGTGTACGTGTGGACGGCCTAAAGAAAGGCGATGTCACAATCACGGAGCATGACTGTTTTATGAACCCCGTCAGGTCATACGTACTGAAAAATGACAATGTATTAGATATCGACAGCGCACTGGAATACGGATGCATGTTGAGCATAGATGTGTCGCTAAACAACAATAACCAGTAGCTGCGTTTGCCGCCCCGAAGGCATGCTGACCGATCTTGCATGGGCTGTGCAGAAGCAGTAATGAAAATACTTACCACGGATTAACAAGGATAAAAACGGATTAGCACGGATATCAACATTTTGTATTGATATCCGTGCCAATCCGCAAAATTCCGCGCTAATCCGTGGTATTTTTATGTCAAGATTAATAATATGCTACGCCTTGCATTTCGCACCGTAACATGAGAAAATACATCGGAATGAATCTATACAGTTTAACTGTATGTGAAAGGACGATCCTTGTGAAAACAGTAATACTCGCGGCGGGGGCAGGCACGCGGATGAAATCCGATCTGCCTAAAGGCTTACATAAGATACTCGGACATACGATGATAGAAATGGTCGTCGAGACGGCGATCGAGACAGGCACAGACGAACTGATCGTAGTTACAGGTCACGGAGGCGATATGCTCAAGGAGGCGCTGCTTTCGGGGCGAAACGGGCACAGATGCACGTTTGCTGTACAGCAGCAGCAGCTCGGCACCGGACACGCGATGTTGACGGCTTCGGAGCATATAAGCCCGGACGATACGGTGCTGGTACTATACGGTGACACGCCGCTGATAAAGGCATCCGCCATCTCGGGTCTCATTCAAAAGCACAAAAGCGATAACAACGCAGTCACGGTGTTGTCTACCTTTGTGGACAATCCGCATGGCTACGGGCGTATCATATCGGATTGCGGGCATATAGAACGCATCACGGAGCAAAAGGACCTAAAGCCCGAGCAGATGCATATCAAGGAGATCAACACAGGTATATTCGTGTTTGAGGGCAAGGCACTCTTGGACGCGCTGCCGAAGCTTAGTAACAACAACGCATCCGGTGAATTCTATCTGACAGACACGATCGAGATCATCAACGCCGCGGGCCTTCCTACCGGCGTATACTGTGACTGTGACGACGAGCAGTTCATGGGTATAAACACGAAAGTGCAGCTCGCACAGGCAACCGAGATCATGAAGAAGCGCATAAACGAGCAACATATGCTAAACGGAGTGACGATGATAGACCCATCCTCATGTTATATCAGCCCACAGGTTACTATCGGCGCGGACACGGTGCTGTATCCTGGCGTGATCATAGAGGGCGAAACCACGATCGGCAAAGGTTGCATGATAGGGCCCAACACCCGTATCTCGGATTGCCGTATCCATGACGATGTGGAGATCATGAACAGCGTGCTCACACAGTCGTCCGTGGATTCGCACAGCCATATCGGACCGTTCGCGTATCTGCGTCCGCATTCGCATATCGGCAAGCATTGTAGGATCGGGGATTTCGTTGAGATCAAAAACGCAACACTCGGCGATAAGTCAAAAGCCGCACATCTGACATATATAGGGGATGCCGAGGTCGGCAGCGGTGTAAACTTCGGCTGCGGCACGATCACAGGCAACTATGACGGCCAAAAGAAATACA
>CAZUNC010000051.1:0-13911 GCA_964621475.1 uncultured Defluviitaleaceae bacterium
GTATCAGCGGTGAAAACCTCTGGAACGCGGGTCAAAAGTTCAACCTTTTCGACGTAGTGACGGGTGATGAACCCGCGCTGCGCACCGAGGTTCGGATGTTTTTCGACAGAGATCTGAACGCGCTATGTTTGCGTTTTTACGGAGAAGACGACGGTTATATCGCCACGATGACCGAACGCGACGATTCGATATTCCAAGAGGATGTATTTGAGTTATTTATCACAACAGAGCCGTTTACAGCCGAGACACTCTCGGATCGGCCATATGTCTATTACGAATTTGAAACAAGCCCGACCGATGTAAAGTTTGACGCGATAATCAGATACAATGCCTCCGGACATATAGACGGCGAAACCGCCTGGAACCTCACGGAATGGCGCAGCTTTTCACGATACCGTGAGGGCGACAACAGCACAGAGAACCCGAGGGGCAAGTTGATTTCGGTATGGGTGTTGCCGGTTGACGGTTGGCTTAAGACCCCAGAGCCCGGTGATGTCGTATACATGAACCTATATCGCATCGATCGCGGCAAGCATCGCAGATACGGACAGACCCGCGACGAATACTCGTCCTGGAGACCCACGGGCAAATACAGCTTCCACAGGCCCGAGGCCTTTGGCGGGGTTCGGTTTAAGGGATAAGGAGAATTCATTTAATGTCAGTTAATGTAAGCATCATCGGTGAGACAGAACACGGCGTTGCCGTCTGTGCAGCAGCAATTCGCTGTTCGACGGGTCAGGGTACTATAACGGAATTTATGGATGAGGCGTTACGTCTCGATCAAGCATCAGGACCTGACGGAACAAAGAATGCCAAGTTGATCACACGCGTCGTTTCCTCGGGCCATATGTCCGTGCTTGAGCACTACTGCTTCACGCTCGCGTTTAATAATGTCTCGGTGATGGTTGAGCAATTTATGATTGAGTTTAGGCTCGCGTCGTTTCTGGTAAAGTCACGGCGATATGTGGATTTCTCGGAGATGGGATACTATATCCCCGAGGATCTTACCGGCGAGCTTTTGCAGATATATAAAACACAAATGGATAAGATCTTTACAGCATATAAACAACTTACGGACATCGGCGTGCCAAAGGAAGACGCTCGCTTTGTGTTACCGTATTGTTTTTACAGTAACTTCAGCTGCACCTGCAACGCTCGCGAGCTGCTGCATATCATCTGCACGATGATTTACGGACGCGGCAAGGCGTTCGATGAATTAAGAAATATTGGACTAACGCTCGCGGATGAGTTCGAGAAACGCTTCCCAGGTATCATTGAGCGCGAGAGGATATACTACGAGCGTGAGACACCTGTAGTGATCCCGTCGGATATCGGGGATGTTGTAAACTTCGTTAATGCCTCTGCCGACATCCTTTCATTTACACCGGACGCTCACCGGTTCATTGGTTCCGATCCGTCTGTGTTAAAGGCACTCGTTTCCGAACCGAGACCTCGCCACCTTGAGCTTTTAAACGCGGTGTTAGAGATCAAAAACATTTCACTGGCGGGGCTCACGCATCTTGTGCGGCACCGCATGCAGTCGATCGTGGTACCACATATCACATCGGTTTTCTATACAAACAACTTCCTGCTACCCGCCAGCATCGTCAAGCACGACGCGGAAGGTATTTACCGCGAGACGATCGTTGAAAGCCTTCGAACGCTGCGCGATTTACTACGCCGCGGCATGAGGCCAGAGCACAGCGTCTACTTTGCCTTAAGTGGCGCGATGCTCGATATCATCACAAACATGAACGCGCGTGAGCTCTTGCATTTCTTGCGCCTGCGCACATGCACACGTGCGCAGTGGGAGATACGCGCCATTGCTACCGAAATGCTCACTAAGCTACAACCATATTCTGATGTCTTTGCGTACTACGGACCGAGCTGTAAGGTTCTGGGTTATTGCCCGGAGGGTAAGTTTAGCTGCGGATTGTATAAGACATTTACTAAGAAACGTTAACAATACCTTGCATACATCAATGTATGTTGTTAAAATATCCCTAATAAGGGATATTTTTTTGTGGGAGGAGTCCATCTTATGAACATAACGACACAGTCCATGATGAATTCCGCTATACGACAGAAAAACAACGCATTCAATATATATAGCGAGGCATCCAAAAAGCTGTCGTCCGGGTTAAAGATTAGGCAAGCCGCAGATGACGCTGCCGGGCTTGCGATCTCTCAGAAATTACGTGCACAGGTCAACGAACTAAACAAGGTTAAGGACAACATACGGGATGGAAAGAACCTCACTGCGGTCGCCGACGGTGGCCTTACAGAAATTACCGCTATCCTGCAGCGTATGAACGAGCTCGCTATCGCCGCCGCAAACGGTGTCTACACCGATGAGGACAGAGCGAAATGTGAGTTGGAGTTTGAAGCGTTAAAATCCGAGATCGACGGTATTGCCACGCGCACGGAGTTCAACACCATCAAGGTTTTGCAAGGTCAATGGGGATGGTGGTCCACTTATACGTTGGAGGAGCTAAAGACCCCTACGATCTGGGGACGAATGGACTACATAAAGGATGTGTCATTCAACGCCGCATCCCCCGCCACTCCCGCCACGCTTACATTGCCGCTTGACCCAAATATCAAGACGGTTGCTGATCTAAACGGAATGACCTTCACCGTAAATCACGCAAGCGGTAGCACAACCAATTTCTACATAGCAACGGATGCCGACACCGCAAATACCGCTCCCGCAAACAGTAATAATATTGTGATCAACTTGACTTCCTACCTGAGCACAAACAATATGTCCGGAGCTCTAAACAGTATCGCGAATACAGTCAGCAGCCGTTTCGTTTACAACCCGACAACAACAGTCGCCTCTATTACCTCTACAGCCCAGACCTCTGTGCCCTACAGTATTACATTTAAGGGTGAGTTGGCTCAATATCGCTTTACATTGCCACCCACGAGTGTCCCGCCTAGCGGCTGGGCAAATGTCTATAATAACGCGAACGGAGAATGGGGCAATAATAACAGCGTGAGCGTAAATACCGTAATCGGTGCCGATCCTATCACGGGCACCTTGGGACAGCAGCACAGCATGGCATTTGACGCACCATACCCGAACTATGCGCTCACTACCTTGGATTTATCAAAGATATCGGGCTCCACCTCGTCCTTAAACGGGCATTCTATAAATTTCTTATATAGCCCAAACAACGCAACAGCCGGTTCCATTTCATTCTCAAATACCGTAGGCAGCGGTGTATATGTCGGTGACAATCCGGACGTAAACACATTGATCAGCCGTATAAATGCCACTCTGCCTATCGCAGGCGGAGGATATACCATCAAGGCCGCGAGCACCTCCGCAACCGAAATAGATTTTTCCGTCTCCAGTAGCTCGGGTACCATGATAGGCTCAAACTTCAGGATAGGCGAAACGCCAAAACCCGCGGGCACAACCTCCGGAACGCAGGCCGGCCAGTCACCTATCGGCGTATCGGTAAGTGCCGGTAACCACGAAACCTTTACGACCGCGACGCTAACATTACCCGCCAACCCCGCCGATCTGGTACATACCGCCCTCAATGTCAATATCAACGGTACCAATCGGACATTTTACTTCTACGATTCGACAGCAGCATCCAATAACAGAGCACCAAGCAATTCATTGTACAACTTCGACCTGTCTACAGTAACGAACTATCCCGTCGGACTGGCAAATACACTGTCAATGTATATGAACTACGGAAGCGCAACATCCAAGCAGAATAGCGGTAACATCGATATTACCTTCAGCAATGTCGGCAACTACAATGTGACGCTATCAAACCCCAGTTTAACTCCGACATACAACAATCCCCCAAACCCACCGCTTCTATTAACGTCCCAGAAATACTTCTCGTTAGAAGCCAAAGGCTTGGATTTAGACTTTACTGGCCTGTCTCTGCCAACCGATTTACTTGGGCGCGGCTTTGCAGCAGTCGACAACAACGGCAACAGCGTCTTGTACGAGTTTACCAACAGCATCACTCCACTAACCGGTAAAACCCCGATCAATGTGTCCAGCGTAACCAATTTAACGGGCTTGGCCACATTGCTCCAGTCACGCATCCCCAACACCACGGTCAACGCGAATGCCCCGAGGATCGTAATCAACCCTCCCAATCCATTTTTAACCAGCAGCAACCTTGTGATGAAAATCAACGAGGGCATATCCGATTTCGGCTCGTTGTTAACAGGCCTTGCCAGTACAAACCGATCAAGCTTTTCGGGCGGTACAAATTTGGGAAAATCTACCGCTCCGTCGAGCGCATTGGACTTCAGCTGGGTTACCTCTACCGAGAAGGTATTTGAAGCGATGTCAACCGGCGGTGGGTTCCGTGTTACCTGCGCAACCTGTCCGAACGAATGGATCAACTTCTACTTTGTGCCGGAGGATATACCGGACTCTGAACTGATACCTGCCATGTCCAATAATATTAATAACATCCCCGTCCGCATCGGCAATAGCATCGGCTCCGGTGAGGCCCTAGTGAATACAATCTTGAGCCAGCTGTCCGGTAAGCTCGTGCACTTTACCGAAATAAAAGCAGATCCGAACAATCCTGCCGCATTGATCGTGCAGGATAAACGGCCCGGTGATTTCCCGTCACCGCCCGCACCCGCAAAGGTATTAAGCGGCATCGACTCGTCATATCAATACAACATCATCACCGGCGAGACCCGTTCCCCGTATGATCTGAACATCTATGTGGGCAGCGGACAAATGATCCCTATCAGGATACCGATAGTAAATGCCGAGGAATTGTCTCTAAAGACTGTCACCATCGACACGCAGCCCTCTGCTATAGCCGCAGTCGATCTGATCGCTTCAGCACTTAGGGACATCATTGATATCCGTACGGAATTCGGGGTTAAGAGCAATCGCCTGAGCCATGCGTTGGAAGCTACAGAAACTACATATCTAAACACCTCCGCGGCATTGTCACGTATAGAGGATCTGGATATGGCAAAGGAAATGATGCGTCTGACCAAGTACCGTGTTCTGGATCAAGCTGCGACCTCTATGCTGCTACATTCCAGAACTAATCAGGAGTCGGTTATTAAATTGCTCACGAGATAGTTGCAAATACTTGGTCTTGCTGTTAGAATATTTCAAGAAATTGGGATATTATGCGCGATAGAATCGCGTGCGTACATGTGTGCGAAATACAACTCGAAGGGAGAAAGTTATGTTAAACAAGAAATCAGTAGAAGACTTAAAGGTAGCGGGCAAGCGTGTATTGGTTCGCTGTGACTTCAATGTACCACTCAAGGATGGCGTTATCACGGACGAAAATCGTATCGTAGCGGCTCTGCCGACTATTAAAAAGCTGATGGGTGACGGCGGCAAGGTTATCCTGTGTTCACACCTGGGCAAGCCAAAGGGTCCGGATGCATCCGCAACACTTAAGCCTGTAGCAGAGAGGCTGTCACAGCATTTAGGAAAGACCGTCGTATTTGCAGCCGATGACACTGTAGTTGGTGAGAATGCAAAGAACGCCGTTGCAGCAATGAAGGACGGCGATGTTGTGTTGCTCGAAAACACACGCTTCCGCAAGGAAGAGTCTAAGAACGAAGACAGCTTTTCTCAGGATCTGGCGAGCATCACGGATGTTTATGTAAATGACGCATTCGGTTCGGCTCACAGAGCACATTGCTCCACAGTCGGTGTTGCCAAGTTCGTTTCGGAATCCGCTGTAGGTTACCTGATGGAAAAGGAGATCCAGTTCCTCGGCAACGCTGTCAATAATCCGGTACGCCCGTTTGTAGCTATATTGGGCGGAGCAAAGGTTTCGGATAAGATCAACGTCATCAACAACCTGCTCGAAAAGGTCGATACACTGATCATCGGTGGTGGCATGGCTTATACCTTCATAAAGGCTCAAGGCAGCGGTGTAGGTAAATCCCTGCTCGAGGAAGACAAGGTCGAATACGCTAAGGAAATGATCCAAAAGGCCAAGGACAAGGGCGTTAACTTCCTGCTGCCCGTAGACACCGTGGTCGTAAAGGAATTCAAGAACGACACAGAATTCAAGACCGTACCGTCTAACACCATCGAAGACGATTGGATGGGCGTTGACATCGGTGAAAAGACCCGCACATTGTTCGCTGACGCTCTGAAGAATGCTAAGACCGTTGTATGGAACGGACCGATGGGCGTATTCGAGTTTGAAAATTTCGCAAAGGGAACGATCGCCGTGGCTGAGGCCCTTACTAAGGTAGACGGCACGACCATCATCGGCGGCGGCGATTCGGCTGCAGCTGTAAATCAGCTTGGCTTTGGCGACAAGATGACACATATCTCCACTGGCGGCGGCGCTTCGCTTGAGTTCCTTGAGGGTATCGAGCTGCCGGGTATCACAGCCGTTCAAGATAAATAATCGGAGGACATTTCATGCGTAAAAGGATAGTTGCGGGCAACTGGAAGATGAACAAGACACCCGATGAAACCGTTGCATTTATTAACACAATAAAGGACAGAATAAATACGGACAGGCTCGATGTCGTACTCTGTGTCCCATTTGTGGATCTGATGATCGCGAAGGTGCTCGTTAAAGACACCAACATAGCGATCGGCGCACAGAATATGCATTTCGAGGAGAGCGGCGCATTCACGGGTGAGATCTCGGGCGTTATGCTCGCGGAAATGGGCGTGCCATATGTTATCATCGGACACTCGGAGCGTAGGCAATATTTCGGCGAGACCGACACGACCGTAAATAAAAAGGTCCTGAAGGCTATCGAAAAGGGTTTGAAGCCGATCATATGCGTAGGCGAGAGCATCTCCCAACGCAATCAAGGCATCACAACAGACCTCGTGCGTATGCAGACACGCATCGCGTTACAGGGTGTAGATGCCACAAAGGCATTGGATATCGTGATCGCATACGAACCGATATGGGCCATCGGCACAGGTCAGACTGCGACCTCTCTGCAGGCACAGGAGGTTTGTGCGTCGATCAGACAAGTGCTTTCCGAGATATATGACCGTTTCACGGCTGACGCGATACGCATTCAATACGGCGGCAGCGTAAACGCCTCAAACGCAGCCGAGCTGTTCTCGATGCCCGATATCGACGGTGCACTCGTAGGCGGCGCGAGCATAAAGGACGAATTCACCTCGATTGTAGGAGCGCTGTAAAGGCTTATCACTAAGCCACAATTCATAGAAAACGAGGTTTTGCAAGTGAAGGGTTTTATCGAAATCGTTGATGTTTATGCAAGAGAGGTATTGGATTCCCGTGGAAATCCAACCGTTGAGGTAGAGGTCGTCGTGGACGACAGCAACGGCAACCAGTCTGTAGGCCGTGCAGCCGTGCCCTCGGGCGCGTCGACAGGCGCGTTTGAGGCCGTAGAGCTTCGCGACGGCGGTGCGCGTTACTTAGGCACAGGCGTAGAAAAGGCCGTTGATAATGTAAACAATGTCATCGCCGATGAGGTTTGCGGCATGAACGCGCTCGACCAGGTCGCTGTAGACATGAAAATGATCGAGCTCGACGGCACACCGAATAAAGCTAAGCTCGGTGCTAACGCGATCCTCGGCGTTTCAATGGCTGTCGCAAAGGCCGCAGCCGAAGCATTAAACATGCCTCTGTATCAATACTTAGGCGGTTTTAACGCAAAGCAGCTACCCGTCCCGATGATGAACATCTTAAACGGCGGCAAGCACGCGGATAATACCGTTGACATGCAGGAATTCATGATCATGCCCGCTGGCGCATTGTCGTTCAAGGAAGGCCTGAGGATGTGCGCAGAGGTCTATCACAACCTCAAGAAGGTATTAAAAGCGAAGGGTCTCTCGACTGCTGTCGGCGACGAGGGCGGCTTTGCGCCCGACTTAGCTACGCCCGAGGATGTCATAGATTTGATACTCGAGGCTGTAACAAAAGCCGGCTATAAGCCAGGCAAGGATATCTTTATCGCTATGGACTCCGCTGCTACCGAGCTCTACGATGAAAAGGACGGCAAGTACCATTTCCCGGGTGAAAGCAAGATGAAGGGTACAGAGGTTGTTCGTACATCGGCTGAGATGGTCGACCTTTACGAGAACCTCGTTAATAAGTATCCGATCATTTCGCTCGAGGATAGCCTCTCCGAAGAGGATTGGGAAGGCTGGAAGCTTTTGACAGAGCGTATAGGCAAGCGTGTTCAACTCGTCGGTGATGACCTGTTCGTTACGAATACGACACGCCTACAAAAGGGTATCGACCTCGGCGTTGCGAATTCTATTTTGATCAAGGTCAACCAGATCGGTACGCTCACTGAGACATTCAATGCGATCGCTCTGGCTAACCGCCACAACATGACCGCTGTCGTATCTCATCGCTCTGGCGAAACTGAGGATGCCACGATCGCTGACATCGTTGTAGCCGTTAACGCTGGTCAGATCAAGACCGGTGCACCCGCCCGTTCTGACCGTGTAGCCAAGTACAATCAGCTGCTACGTATCGAGGACGAACTCGGTGATGTCGCTGAGTATCCGGGGCTTAATGCATTCTTTTCGATCGAGAAGAAGTAAATTCTGAAGTAATCCTTGATTTATTCTTAGATATTTGTTATTATATGGCATATGTGAGAAATCCCGTGCGATTTTCGCACGGGATTTCAAAAATAAATACGTGCATTTGTAGCTCAGAGGATAGAGCGACCGCCTCCTAAGCGGTAGGTCGTGGGTTCGAGTCCCGCCAAGTGCAAGACTGTTCAGAAGCTGTTGTAGAGTAGACCGAGTTGTGGTGTTACTTTTTACAACGGCTTTTTTAAATTCAATATAATATTGTAGTGATATCTTTTGATGGACATACGTAGTAGACAATTAATTATTTAATGCAAAATGCGGTAAGCCGTAGAAATCGCGGTAGGTATTTAACATCGTCAGATAGTTGTTTAGGGGTACGCTGGCCGATATCGCATTTGAAGCGGAAAAGATGTGCCCCTTTCCGTTACACGATTCCAAACACCTCAGGGTCTCTTTTGCTATAGTTTCTTGCGTTCCAAAACTAAGGATGTTTCCGCAATCCATGTTGCCGAACATACACACGCGATCACCAAAGCGTTTATGTAGCGTAGATATATCCATACCAACACTCTGGTCGATCTCGTTGTACCCGTCTACATCACAACCGGTAAGAAAATCATCGATAACACCCCATAGATCGCCGTCGCTTGCATTAATGGCATATCCTGCGTATTGATGAATATAATCGACAACCTTGCGAACCTCAGGCATGATAAATTCCCTGTAGGACTCCGGCGAAATAAGGGGTTTGTTCCCAGCAAAATCACCGCCCACCATGATTATCGATACGCCTCTCTTATGGTAGTTGTCTACATAACATCTCATATCCCGCGTTACAGCCCGAAAATGCCTATGAGCCAGATCCGGTTCTATTAACATTGTCATCATCAAGTCAATATCTGTCCAAATGCCATGACCGCAGGCAGGTCCCATTATGGGCAGATCAACCCCGTTTTTGGTCATTTCTTCTATAAGATAGTCATATATCAAGAACCCGTCGTAGCTGTCTGCAAACGGATCATAGCTTTCGGCTGCGTCCACACGTCTTTTCATGTTCTCCACAGGGTCGTCCGACGGGGTTATTGGTTCATCAATATTGGATGGCTTTGGCATCGTCGGAGCCGGTACACTATATATCAGATCATGCCCGAGCTTTATAGATAGCTCTATCCTGTCACGCGCATATGAACGCATGGCCTTCTCCCAACCAACTTCTTTTGCAAACGCTATCCATCCATCATGATCTCCACCGAAATCGACGAAATCACGTCCCAAAACTTCTGAAGCCAGTGGCGGCAGCAGCAGATAGTCGAAATAAGGCACCCTGTCCGGTGTTTTGCACCGTATTGCTGTTAAGACACGCTCTCGGCTATTCATAATTTCCTCCATAAACAATATTTATCGTTCTATGATAATTTCCTCCATAAACAATATTTATCGTTCTATGATAATTTCACGTTTTTCATTTGCAGACCGGTACATGGAGCATATGATATGCATTAACTCAATACCGTCTGTGATAGGATTGCGGTTTTCTATTTCCCCGTTTACAACATCAATGAAATGTCTAATTTCGTTTTCAAACCCCTTTGAGAAGTCAAAGGTTGAGGTTTGGGGTGTGATGTCCACCAGATAATCATTCATTTCAGTCATAAGCTTTAGCTTGGGCTCCATTATTACGCCACCCTTTGAGCCGTATATCTCAACAGCTATGACATCTGTTTCAATATCCTGCGAATAACTAAATTCCAGAGACATTGTCATACCGTTGTCGAAGCGCACCATGCCCACAGCCAGATCCTCTACGTCGTTATAATCGGACGGATCCACCGACGAATAGCGATCCATGCCCTTTATATGTGTGCGAGAGCCTATATTGTTATAGGTCGCGGCATAACAGGATACCGCTGTCGGCTTGCCGGTCAGATAACGTACGATGTCGATTAGGTGTACGCCGTTGTCGATCAACGGGCCGCCACCGGACAGCTCTTTGTTTGCGAACCAGCCGAGCGGGCAACCGCAGCGCCTCGTAACCGCTATCTTTGAAAAATTGTAGTCGCCGAAGAAGCCCTTTTGTGCGAAATCCAAAACCAGTTCAGCATTTCTTCCGAACCTGCGAACAAATCCGATCATTAATGTTTTTCCGCTTTTATCTGCTGCTTCTTTCATAGCGATAGCTTCTTTGGGGTTCATCGCCGGCGGCTTTTCACACAGCACATGTTTTCCTTTATTTAACGCCGCTATGGATATGGGTGCATGGCCGTTGTTCCATGTGCAGACACTGATCGCGTCTATATCGCTCTTATCCAGCATTTCGTTATAATCCGTATAGACCTCTTTAAAGCCGTATTTGGTAGCCCACTCCTGAGCACGCTGGCCGTTTATATCACACGCGGCAACAAGCTCAACCTTCCCTTCCTGTAAAAGCTTTGAATACCCAAGCATATGGGCCGTTGAAATGCTTCCGTTACCCACTACACCGATTTTAACTGTCTTCATTAACTACATCTCCTTAACGTTTAATTGGTTTATATGGTTTTGCTTTATTGAAGCCATATAATTCTGTGGGCTTTTATCATACACACGCTTAAAAGCCTTGCTGAAGGCCTGTATCGAATGATATCCCAAGCGTTCTGACACCTCTGATATGGTCAGATGCTGCTCCATCATCAGCTTTACGGCAGCCTCCATCTTCTTGTCGGTAATGAATTGTTGAAGCGTAACGCCCGTTTTGTTTTTAAATAAGTGTGAAATATATGTATAGCTGTATCCCAGCTTGTCGGCTATTTGTCGTATGTTTTTTATATCAATTATATTGTCCTCTACGTAACAGATTATTGTATATATAGCATATCGTGTCACTTCTACAGTCATCTCCTTCAATATGGAGCACTCGATTGAATAATTAAAGTTTCTGTAAACAAACAAAAGCATCAACTGCAGATATGCCCCGACAATCTGATCAAAACAAATACTATCCGTATAAAACTCGCGTATGGTCTGATGAAATATACCCCCTATATTCACCATATCCCTTTTAATCGGCTGTTCAATGTGACCAAAGAAGTGCCTTATGGCATTTTCCGTGTCGTCACGGCATTCACCTTCAAAGTTAAAGCCCATATACATATAGCGCAGTTGAGTGTTTTGATTTGCATGTATGGCGTGGCGTTGGCCACATGAGCATAGAAAGACATCACCTGCATTTACCGTATAAGCCTTATCGTCAATAAAAAAGGTAGCTTTACCGGAAACGATATAACTGATCTCATGGCACCACTGCTTATGCTCCAAAATCTTATAACCTTCCTCACAGTATAGTTCACCGATTTGATTTAAGCAGATGTTTCCGAAATGTAGCAACTCACTTCCTGTATAATAAGATTTGTCAAACTCATATACCATTCCATATTGATATCGATTTATCCCCATGTTTATCACCTTTATATTTGTGCATCAAGTTATTGTAGTTGTTCCAAGTATAGTTATATAGACTTGTATTGTAAATGGGCATAATTAGGCTCTTACTTGTCTGAATTTGTGTTATGCACGATCTATCATTCAATAAAAAAGCCATGTGTATTCTTTATCAGAATGCACATGGCTCTCTCTATGTCTGTTATTATCTACCCTTTAGCACACCATACGAGCTGACCTCGATACGTACGAGCGATCTACGATATGCGTTCTCGGCCCTGCGAACATCTGTCTCGGTAGACTTCTGACGCAGATGCGCCTCGGCGCGTTCCTTTGCGGCCTCTGCACGAACACGATCGATTTCATCGGGCCATTCAGCAGCATCGGACAGTACAGTGACCTTGTTATCCTTGATCTCTGTAAAACCACCCAGCACCGACAGCCTCTGTTCTTCCTCGCCCTCGCGAAATATCCGCAGTACACCGATATCGAGTATAGCCGTGCGAGACTCATGTCCGGCCATGATGCCCATATCGCCCTCGGTACCGCGCATGATCAGCATATCCACATCGTCATCGTACACGCGACGCAGCGGTGTTATGACTTGCAAATGCAGTTTCTGTTTCGCCACCCTACATCACCCGCTTCTTATTTCTGACCCTTCGCGCGATTTACGACATCTTCGATCGTACCCGCGTTCAGGAACAGACCCTCTGGGATGTCGTCATGACGACCCTCAAGGATTTCCATAAAACCGCGCACTGTCTCAGCTACCGGTACATATCTGCCCGGGAAGCCTGTAAACTTCTCAGCTACGAAGAACGGCTGTGACAGGAAGCGCTGTATCTTTCTCGCGCGGTTAACGATGAGCTTATCGTTTTCTGACAACTCATCCATACCGAGTATCGCTATGATGTCCTGGAGTTCCTTATAGCGCTGCAGGATACTCTGAACATCGCGCGCAGCATTGTAGTGGTCATTACCGACGACCTCAGGTGCGAGTATTCTCGAAGAGGACTCCAGCGGGTCGATAGCCGGATAGATACCCATTTCAACGATAGCACGTGAGAGCGCGGTCGTTGCGTCCAGATGCGCAAACGTCGTCGCAGGAGCGGGATCGGTAAAGTCATCCGCAGGCACATATACGGCCTGAACGGATGTGATCGAACCGTTCTTTGTCGATGTGATACGTTCCTGTAACGCGCCCATTTCGGTCGACAGCGTGGGCTGGTAACCAACAGCGGACGGCATACGTCCGAGCAGAGCCGACACCTCGGAACCCGCCTGAACGAACCTAAATATATTATCAATGAACAGCAGCACGTCCTGATGTGATACATCACGGAAATATTCGGCCATCGTAAGACCCGACAGCGCGATACGCATACGTGCTCCGGGCGGCTCGTTCATCTGCCCGAACACGAGTGAGGTTTTATTGATAACGCCGGAGTTTAACATATCGTGGTAGAGGTCGTTACCCTCACGGGTACGCTCACCTACGCCCGAGAATACCGAAAAGCCGCCATGCTCGGTCGCTATGTTTCTGATAAGCTCCATTATGAGGACTGTCTTGCCGACACCGGCACCACCAAACAAACCGATCTTACCGCCCTTTGCATATGGGCAAAGCAGGTCGATGGCCTTTATACCGGTCTCGAGCATCTCAGTCGCAGACGCTTGCTCCGCGAAGGTCGGTGCCTTTCTGTGTATAGACCATTTCTCGACCGATTCGGGATCCGGTTTGCCGTCTATGGCTCTACCCAATACGTTGAACATACGTCCGAGCGTGGGTTCGCCTACGGGAACAGAGATCGGGGCGCCAGTGTCTACCGCATCGATGCCTCTGATAAGACCGTCCGTAGAGCTCATTGCTATACAACGCACTACATCGTCGCCTATGTGCTGTGCCACCTCTGCGACCAATGACTTGTCGTTGTAGTTTATCTCGATGGCATTGTACAAAGCCGGTA
>CAZUNC010000052.1:0-13674 GCA_964621475.1 uncultured Defluviitaleaceae bacterium
TCTTTTTATTGGACTGCGCTGAGTATCTGCCATATATACAGATATGCGTCTGCTACGATAGGCTCGGCGATATACAAAAGGCCATCGAATACAACGAAAAGGCCGGTGCGATTAAGCCAAACGACAAGAGTTATATATATAACAAACAATACTTTGAAAGGCTGCTGGGCCTTGCGAAGGGATAATGCTGCAGTAATTAAAAAGATGCCACCAAATGGCATCTTTTTAATTGCAAACATTGACAAACATTTTGAATAAATCCATAATGAACTGTATGTATTAATAGGACTCGGAGGGATGATCATGTCAAATGAACAAAATCTGCGTTTGGCTTTAAATCATTTGGGTATATCAAACAAGGTAGTGTCAAAGGCGTTGTCCATAGACGCGTCTCTCGTGAGTAAGTGGACATCGGGCAAGCGTAGACTGCTTTCGGATACGGAGATATGTGATAAGCTCAGCGCGTATCTATTGTCTAAGTGTCGTGGTGACGCGGATGTCGAATGGCTCAGCAAGCAGCTTGCAAAGATCGGTATAGATGCGGCACCGGCCTCGGAGGAAGATTTCAAGCAAGGCCTGATAGTCTGGCTCGCACATGACGGCGGACAGCGCTTACAAGGATATGTTACAGAGGATAAAGCCGGAATGCCGGAAACTGCTGACTATACGTTACGGACAGGCTTTTCGGAGATAGGCGCATGTATAGACGGGCTGCTGTCGCAGCTGCAAAGCGGTGATGGGGTGGACATCTACCTTTCAAGAGAAGACATGGCCTGTATAACGCATGAGGAGATCTATGATACGATACTGAGGCATATCTCTGATAATAACCTGCAAATGCGCCTGTTGATTTCGCTTTCGAATAACACGAACGCAATGTCAAGGCTGATCCGTACATATATGTATCCAATCGTGACCGCGAACCTAAAGATGTCGGTCGTGCATGGTATGACACAGACGATTACGAATCAAATGAACCTCATTATCGGCGATTGTGCGATAATCGTGACCGAAACGCCGAGGCCGGTTTCGGATCCGATAGCGATGATAGTGACGGACGAAGCGTTTGTATGCGAGACGAAAAAGAGCTTTGAGCGTGCGATAAATTATTCGCAACCCATTTTGCAGATATATAACGACAGTTATGCGCGTAATATCCTTGAGATCATCTATATGGAATTCTGCATGCAAGGGGATCTCGATGTGATCAAGGACAGCATCAACCCGATGTATATGAGTAGGGTCGGATACAACCGTGTTTTGAAACAGGAGGGGCATAAGGCCGAGCAGTATAAGTGGCGCAGTGAGGAGTTCGTGCGTTTTAATGAAGGATTGAACCAAAACCTCTCATCCGGGGCACATTTCCGCGAGATCATATCGATGTCGCGTTTAAAAAAGATCGTCGATGATGGGCATTGTCGAATGCCTTCGCTATATTTTATGAATAAAGGTGTCATATTTCTGGATATACCGGGCTGCATAGACCTGCTCGAGGGATATATAAAATACCTCAATACATACCCTAATTTTAATCTCGTAGTTGTAGATGACATACCGGAATTGAACGCGGACTGTTGCTGGCGGCTAAAGAGTAACCACCATATCGCTCTTAGTTATTGGGATAATAATGAGCCGTTTTTGATCTACTCGGATCAGCTGATGCTGACATATGAGTTTCAGACACATTTTAACGATATGTGGATGAAATCGGGATATTCTGCAGGCGGTCGCAGCAGAACGGTAGCTGTATTAAACAATATCATTGAGCAGCTTAAACGCAGTATATAACATAGTCGCAATTGTAAATGACAAAATTGTCAAGTGTGTGGCATTTGCATGTTTAGGATGGTAGCATAAGCCAAAATACATACTTTAGAGCTTTTCATTCGCAAAATGTCACTGCAAAACGTTGAGTATATCTATTAAAGAGTCGAATAATCTGGTATAATGTTACAAGCATAGTCAATCGGGCGGTTGGCTTCTCCCTCGAAAGGGGGTGAGGCATCTTGACGACATTTGAAGCATTGATGTTAATGTTAACCTTCGGGTTATTAGTCATAGCGATAATGAAGTACAAGAGCGGAAACACAAAAAAATAACCGCCCCCTGAGCAAGGCATGCGGTTATTGTAACAAATAAATAACTATGAAGCCAATCGCTATTGGCTATGTCAGAGTGTCGGCGTTGAGAGCGCCGACACTCGTTTTTATTACAATGATATTATACCCAACCACATGAAAACTTACAAGTGTTTTATACTACGCAGCCGTTTCCTAAGCCGATTGCCCTTTGAGCTTACTCGTGTTACGTTGCGCCATCACAAAGCCGTAGTATATACCCTTAGACTTCAACAGCTCCGTATGTGTGCCGATCTCGGCGAGCTTGCCTTTTTCCAGTACGATCAGGCGATCCGCGTTTCGCAGCGTCGAGAGGCGGTGTGCTATCGCGAGTGTTGTACGGCCCTTTACGAGCTTGTTTAGGCTGTCCTGAATGATCTGCTCGGTCTCAACGTCGAGCGAGCTCGTCGCTTCGTCGAGAATCAAAATCTCTGGATCCTTTATAACGGCACGCGCTATTGCGATACGTTGGCGCTCGCCGCCCGATATCGTGTATCCGCTTTCACCTATGACCGTGTTGTATCCGTCCGGCATCTTCATGATGAAGTCGTGTGCATTCGCAAGCTTCGCGGCACCGATAACCTCCTCATAGGTTGCGTTATGCTTAGCGGCTGCGATATTGTCATAGATCGTACCCGCGAACAGGAACACATCCTGGAACACCACGCCGATATTCTCGTGCAGGTGGTTCTGTGAAATGTCTCTGATGTCCTCACCGTTGATGCAGATACGACCGTTATTTACATCGTATAAGCGCATGACGAGGTTTATCAGTGTGGACTTACCAACGCCGGAGCGGCCTACGATGCCGACCATCTCGCCGGGCTTGATGTCAAATGATATACCCTTCAATACGGGCTCATATGACTTGTAACCGAAGCTCACGTTCTCGAACGAGATACCCCCGGATATCGGTACGATCTTTGCGTTCTCGGCTTCGCGTACGTCGGTCTTTTCGTCGAGGATCTCGAATAACTTGACCATGCTCGTTAGAGCCTCGGCGAGCCAGCGTGGGAAGGAAATGATCCAACGCAGCGGTCCGTAGATAAAGCCTATGTACATCGTAAACTGCACAAGCTCACCAAGTGTAAATGTACCGCCCAGTATCGCGCGTCCGCCGAAGTAGAGCGTAAGGAATTCGCCGAAGCTTGCGAAGAATCCGATCGTGGGGAATAGCAGCGCCCAGAGCTTTTCATTATCGGACGAGACGAATGCGAGCTCCTTTGCGGCATCGGAAAACTTCTGTATCTCACGTTTCTCGTTACCGAAGGATTTTACTACGCGTATACCCTTTAAAATATCGTGTAATATCGTGTTACATTTGGATTGCTTACGCCATTGGCGTTCGTAGCGGATGTTCATCTGATGTCTAAAGCGCGTCCAAAAGAACGCCGCCACCGGTATCGGCACGCAGACCAAGAGCGTCATACGCCAATCCGTGACCAACATCAGCACGAGCACAACGATAAACATGATGATCATTTCGCAGACCCATCGCCCGTGATCCGTGATGAAATCCTTTATAGTTATCGTGTCCTGCAAAATACGGCGCATCATATCGCCGGTAGTGCGCTTGGCGAGCGACGACATCGAAAAGCTCTGCACGCGCTCGTATGCTAAGTTACGCAACGAGTTTGCGTATTTGATGCTCGCTCTGTTAAAGATGCGTGAGTTTATAATAAATATGACCTCGCCTATCGCCCGCGCCATAAACATAGCCGCGGCCATCGCTATGATCATCACTGCTGTGCCGGTCTTGGGCTCAAGGAATTTGTCAACTAAAAAGCGGTTGATCAGCGGTACGGTCAGGTACAGAACCGATGATAACATAAGCATCGCCGCTGCCTTTATGACCTCGTTTTTATACGGCTGCATCAGGCTCCATGCGCGCTTTAATACTGTAACCCTGTTATAGCAAAACAAACAGGAATCCACACCCTCGACGAGTGTGCGACCACATTTCTCGCAGACCTGCGTTACATGATCTATGTCCATCAACTCGCCGGTCTCCACAAAGTAGTTGCAAGACTTTGCGAACTCACCGATCGTCTTTAAGTGGCTGAGCGTAAAGCGGCATAGGATGGCTTCGCTGCCGTCTTTAAACGTCGCGAGCATATGCCCGCAGCCGATACCTACCGCCACACTGAGCTCCTTGATCGTGTCCATCTTTATGCTCTTATCAAAGACCTCAAGGACGTATTCATCCATCCGGACCACACCCTCGCAGGGTTTCATATCCAAATCTAAATCAAAGTGTGCGTAAACTTTCATATGACCTCCTATTAGAACACGTACGGCTCCAACATCTTTATGCTCTTCTGATCAAGCTTTGTAAATGCCTTGATCAGGTATCTGTTGCCGTCTACATCGAAGATGATGACCTCGTCCTCTGATAGGCGGCGGATGTTCTTGCTCACGTCCTTTACCGCGAAGCTTTTGTCATAGCGAACCTTGCCCAGTAGCTTTGCCTCTATGTAGATATATCCCATCTTGTCCTTTAGAGACACGACAGACTCCAATATCGGGCAGTAATAGCGGTGCGAGAGCTCGTTTCGTATCAATTCTGCTTGCTGGGCACTGAGCTCTGAGAGGCTCTTGATGATACCGAGCTCCTTTAGCTCATGGTCGCATACACTCAAGTATTCCTCAGGCAGCTTGTGGGGGAGCACGCGTCTGACAGCCACACGAGGATATTTGGTATCTTTGTATTCAAGCTCAAGGAAACCACCCTCATTCGCGGTGAACTTGAGCTGTTTTGTATCGAAAAAGCCTATATCTCTGATGTCCTGTTGTGTTTCCATATATAGATATCCTCCATCATTAACCGTCCATCGCGACGGTCTTCAAAGCCTCCATCTGTATCGTGTATAGCTTGTGGTATTCGCCCTTTTTGATCATGAGCTCCTCGTGGGTGCCCGTTTCGACGACCTTACCCTCGTTTATGACCGCAATCGATTCCGCGTCGCGCAACGTCGAAAGCCTATGCGCTATCGCTATCGTCGTTCGGCCCTTTTTGAGGCTCGCGAACGCCTGTTGGATGTTGGCCTCGGTTTCTACGTCCATAGCGGCGGTCGCCTCGTCGAGTATCAATATCTTCGGATCCTGTATGATCGTACGCGCGATCGAAAGTCGCTGACGTTCGCCACCGGACAGGTCCTGTCCTCCTGCGCCGATCCATGTCTCGTATGCATCGGGCAGCTTCATGATGAAGTCGTGCGCAGAAGCCGCCTTTGCAGCCGCTATGACCTCGCTCAGATCAGCGTCCGGTTTAGCATAGCGGATGTTGTCCGCGATCGTACCGATGAATAGATACATCTCCTGCGAGACGATGCCGATATTCTTGCGCAGCTGTTCGAGAGAGAGTTGTTTTACATTCACGCCGTCTATAGACACCGAGCCCTCCTCGACATCGTATAAGCGCGCTATCAGATTTGCTATGGTGGTCTTACCCGCGCCGGTCTTGCCGACCACGCCGAGCATCTGACCACCCGGTATATTTAGGTTCATGCTTTTTATAACGGGGTTCGCGGGCTCGTAGCCGAACTTTACGTCCTTAATATCGATCTCACCAGCGAATTCCTTCAGGATAACGGGGTTTTCGGGTTCGGTGAGCTCGGTTTTTGCATCGATGATTTCAAATACACGTTGTGCGGAATCCACACAGCGGGACCACCAGTTCGAAACCCATGACATGAAATCGAGCGGTCCATAGAGCATCTGCAAGTACGCGATGAAGGTCATCAGTGTACCGAGCGTAATTTCACCGTTTACGACCATGATACCACCTATCGCGGTGATAACGGCCTGCCCAAGAAACATGTACAGGTATATCAGCGGAAACGCCGTAAAGCCCATGTTGATGTTTTGTATCTCAACACCGGTCATCTTCTCGCCGATATCGTTAAAGCGCGTTGTGCCCTGATCCTCCATCGCAAAGGCCTTTATGACGCGTTGGCCGTTTAGCGTATCGCTCACGAGTGACGAGAGCTGCGCGTTATATGTCCAGTGACGGTGATGGAAACGGCGAAAGAAGTTAAAGAGCATCTTGAAGCATAGCATGCTTGTCGGCAGGATGAACACAACCACGAGTGCCAACTTCAGGTTTTGCCAGCACATCATGCCGAGCACCGCTATAAATATAAATAGGTTGACGACCACGTAGGGCAGACCGTCTACAAAGAACCAGTATATATTGTTAGAGTCCTTATTAACGCGATCCATAAGCCCGCCGGTTTGTTTCGAGGAATAGAAACCCACGGACAGACGTTGCATCGCCGAAAAGATCTTGAGCTTCAGATCGTATACTATCCAGGGTATCGCGCTCGCGAGTATGTAAGAGTTGATGACGTTTACGATCGTACCGAATAGCTTGATCAAGAAGTACAGCATTATAAAATAAAAAATCGCGCCGAAGTATTTGCCGCCGATCGCCAGCACATCGTCAAAGAAGATCTTTGTACTAATGAGCGGGGAGATAATGCCAAATACCGTGAGCACGATCATACCAGTCAAAACCGCGAAAACCTTGAGCGCATAATCCTTAAAGAACGACATAAGCCTGAGCGAGACAGACATCTTGTTCAGACACTTAGGGCAGATCTTGCGTTCGGGTTCGGGGTATCGCATATGGCACTTCGGACAAAACAGATCGTCCTCAACGCGTATCTCGGCAAGCATATCGTTACCGTCTTTCAGATTCTTTACAGCCTTGATGATCTTTTCCACCTGTGGGCACAGGCCGATCGAGAACAGCAGCAACACCGTTTCGTCGCCGGGTTCTTTACCGGCAGAGAGCAGATGCGCAGTCGAAATCAGACGCTCGACCTTCAGCTCCTTTAGGTCCGCGAGCTCGTGAATCACCAGCTCGCGCGGCGTAAATCGGTTTTCAAGCCGTTTCGGTCCGTCGATCTTGTGCACGGCTTCGTCACCGTACAGTATGTAGAGCCTCTGAGAGTCAAGACCGACATAAGCATCAGCGGGGTTTCCGTCAATGGTCATGTCGGTATGTATCACGAGTCCGAGGCCGGTGATCCCGTGATCTGCAAACGCCTTTGTGTAGATGTCCAAACAATGTACCTCCGTGGCAGCATAGCCTACATGCGGGCCTGCGCCTGTCAAAGCCGATGTGTCAGCGTTCCCGTGGGAATGGAACCGTCAAACATTACCTCTTATGTGTAAAAATGTCAAGAAGGAATCGGGATAGTTTGATTGCATTTTTGTTACGGATTTACAGTATAACAAAAAGACAGCTTCTTATTTTAGAAGCTGCCTCAACGGGATTTATGATTTCAATTTATGGATAGCCTTTTACTCGCATATAATCAAACACTCTTGTAAAAAAGAAACGAGAACCTCAATGCTTCGACATTAGGTTCTCGTTTCGCTCAGTTTGTGTTCAGTTCAAAATTAATATGAGAATTTGATCCTGAGACAGAATAAACCAAGCTCGGCGTTAGTGTCATCTACGCCATGTATAATGTTTGTCATTATAATGTTTTTATTCTGTAAAGTCAAATGGTTTTTTATTACATTGATTCTGACGATGTCAACATCATCATATTTATAATATACTAAAAGCAACCTCGTTGTGATAAAACCCTTGTATTTTGCCATCCGTTGAAATTTTTATTGCCAATCCAAACTGAGACAGTTGTCTGGCAGCTGCTTCTCGTCCACCATGATCACTTCCACTGTTACCTATATGTACAATAGCACCGATTCCGATTAACTTTCCACTGCGATCGATTATATTTGCACCATCTAGACTTAACAATTCATGTCTCAATTTCCTATCAATTTCAAAAAATGAATTTACGTAATTTCCTGCTTTTATAAGGACTTGTATATAATTCTTTTTTCTTTTTCGTTCTTCATTTGAGCTTGATGTGTCACATTGTGTGTAGTAGTTATCATCTGGGCTTACATATTTGCAACTCACCTCTTGTATGTAATCATCTTCTACTATTGCCAGACAACCACCTGAACGGGAAAAAGAAACATCTAAAAGTGATATAAATACTTCTTTTGCTTTAGTAATTCTATCCTCTGGTTCTCCATTAAGGTGTTCGTATATAATGCTTCTTAGTTTGTAATCATTAATCTGAAACCATGCTCCATTTCTTTTTGTAAGAATTAATGCGTATTTCTTAAAAATAAGTATATCGCCATTTGTTTGAGACACGATACCTAACCAATTGGCTTTTATTGTTGTGTCTTCTGAAAGCGTTATCTCGTTTTCGCCGCAAAGGCTTGCGAACTCATTATATCTATACGGAGCAAATATAAATGGTGTATTACCAGTTTTTGTCAAATCAAAACTTGAAAAAGGGGACTTATATTTAAACACATTGCCTTCATATGTTAGAGCTAATGCTGACGATATTCCGTCAGTAAAAACAGCGCTATGATTGCTATCTAAGAAGTCAGCATAACTAATATTGCCATCCTCAGCTTTTAAGTTATTAGTGAAATCGTATAGAAAGCTAAAAGGGATTTTCCTACCTTCGTAGGTTTTTAAGGACCATTTTTGCATCTTGCTTATCAATTTATATAGTACAGGACCACCTAACCAATTACAAAGTCCGACTTCATAAGCTAGGTTATATATGTGTTCAGTAAAAATATCATTTTTTTGCAATCTGTGGTTTTTATTATTACCTTCATTTGTCATTCTGTACGGATATGCCGGATTACTGTAAACATAAGTTGATACTCTCATTATTTCTCTTAATACATCTTCAGCTGGATTTGGAGAAGCGTTAGGCTCAATACCAATTTGACAATAAAATTGTGGATTTACCAAGCATGGGTATATGTTTATGTGATCCTTATTGCGGCTTACAATTATATGCCTATTAACACTGAGTTTACAGTTTGCTATATTATACAAATATAAATTTCCATTCACTTGGAGCAATGGTGAAATGTACTTCAAGAAAATACGCTTAAAATCATCTTGAGCATCTATTTCTCTTACATGACACATATTATCACATCCCAACTAAAATAATCTCCAATGATTATAAAAAGTGATTAAAAGAACGCTAACATATTTTCATTTTACTGCATTATTTGACATATGTAAACATGGAATTTGAGGACAAACAGGCAATATCTTAATGACATTCATTATGTCACCGTCATTTATAGTTGAAAACTATTACATTATTTCATATAATAATTCCGAAAGGACTGATTTCAATGAGACATTGCCTAATAGACATCTGGGATTACTCCATGCATTGTCCGAGATGAAGCATCGATGATGCTTTGTATGGAGATAAACTGACATCATCGAGTTTCATTCCGGTATTCTCATAAAGGGGTAATGGAATGGAATACATAAAAGCGACGGGGCTGCTGCCCGATGATTTGCTTCAGGCCGTACAGGAATATGCGGAGGGTTGCTTGATATATGTCCCGATCAAGCCCGGAGGTCGCCGAGACTGGGGAAAATCCACAGACACTAAGCAATACCTAATCAGCCGTAACCGTAAAATAAAGGACGACCACATCGCAGGCCTGTCTGTTTTGGCCATCGCAGAGAAGTATAATCTGGCTGAGAGCACGATTAAGAAAATTATTTATTGTAAATAAATTAAAAAAGGAATGAGGCGAAAACACAAGCCTCATTCCTTTTTTATTATTCCGAGATTTTTTATTAATTAAAGTCGGGATAATCTCAATAGACTTGTTACTGTATACTGCGATATGAGGAAGCGATTACCAAAAGGGGGTATACAGATTGAATAAAGCCGATTTTAAGTATATGTGGTTATGGTCGAGGGGGTATTTATACAAATACAGATGGCGCGTTTTATCTATGGTCATGCTCACGTTATGTTATGTCGTTCTGAACCTGTTTCAGGTCAATGTCGTTCAGCGTAGCATCGACGCGGCGCTTGTGCGGGATTGGTTAGGGATGATATCCGCCGTGGCGGTGTTTGTGGCATTGACCGCCATGTATATCGCGAGAAACTACATCTACGGGTTATGTGTAAACCATGTCGAAGCCCATATCAGCAAGGATATAAAAAACGCATGCGCGGACGCGACACTCGCTGCGGACATGCGATATCTGTCTGAGCAGACCGGTGGGGACATGCTCGTCAAGCTCAATGACGATATCAGAACGACAACGGATTTTATACGAGACGGCTTCTCGAATATCGTCGTCTATCCGCTGATGTCCATAAGTGGGTTTATATACTTGGCATGCTTTAATTTTAAGCTCGGGGCAGCTGCGTTTATATCGATGCCGGTCTTGTCCTTGCTGCTAAACCATATGTCCGACCGTGCGGCGCGTATAAATAGCAAGTGCCTCGAGCGTCGTGGTCAGTATCTTTCGAAGGTGACAGACATAGTAAACGGAGCGGAGACGATCAGGGCGTATTCGATGCAATCACACATGACCGCGAAGACCTATATGAGCCTAAACGATATCTACAATGCAGAGGTCGAATATGGCTTTAATGACGCGCTCACGCTGAGTTTGATCATGGCAGTCGCATACATACCTGAGGTTATTATGTTTATATACGGCGGCATGCTCGTAATGCGTGGTGAGTTAAATGTATCGATATTGTTTGCATACGGGCGGTTGATCTCATTTATAAACAAACCTGCGATCAATGTATTCAGCTCGTTGAATGATATGAAAAAATCTTTCGTATCGATGAAGCGCATCGATACCGTATTGAAAGCCAAGCGAGAGCGCACAGACGGCCAGGCGTTTGCGACGGAGGGAGCGAATGCTGTTTGCTTCAAGCATGTAAACTTTGGATATGGCGACGATAAGGTGTTATCAGATGTGAACTTTAGCTTTGGAAAGGGTCAGTGCATAGGCATTTCAGGAAAGAGCGGAGTGGGGAAGACGACGCTGACAAGCCTGCTCTGCGGCTTCTATAACGTAGCCGACGGTAATGTCGAGGTATTCGGCAGAGACATTAGGGAATGGAACCTCAAGGTATTACGGGAGCATATCGCATATGTCTCACAGGACAATCCGGTCATATCGGGGACACTATTGGAAAACATCCGCTACGGTAAGCCGGACGCATCGCGTGATCAGGTTATAGACGTGGCACGAAAGGCCGGGCTGTCTGAATTCATCGACAGCCTACCGCTCGGGCTCGATACACAGCTGACCGAAAACGGTGGGAACCTATCAGGTGGTCAGCGTCAGCGTGTAGACCTTGCGCGTGCGTTCTTGCAGGATGCGCAGATTCTAATCTTTGACGAGCCCACCTCCGCGCTCGACGCGGACACGGAGGCGATCGTGCTCAACAGTCTACGTGAGCTCATGCGCGACAAGGCCGCGATCATCATATCACACAGGACATCGACCTTGGATATCTGTGATCATGTTTATCATCTGGAGGATGGGGGGATCAACTATGCTTAAATCTCTAAGGATGGCTCGTATGCCTGTTATTACTTATATGACGTCGATGTTTATCAGTAGTCTGATGTTCCCACTTGCACAGATATTATTGGGCCTCTCGCAAAAGAACCTCGTAAACGCGGTTGAATTTAACGACCAAAATTATATGTTGATCGTTTATATATCTTCGGCGGCCATACTCGTCTTGGTATCTGTGATCAATCCGATAGCGGGCTTTATCCAGAGCCGTTCGGTACACAGATTCATGAGAAACCTACGCGGCGAAGCGATTAAGAAGTTGGTCTCATTACCGATGACGTTTTTTGACAATATGCACAGTGGGGACATCATAACACGCATAAACGACGATCTCGAACAGATAGCGGAGATTTATCATTGGCAGTTGCATAGGCTGATGCTGGCGTTTTTGTATGGGATCGGCTCCGTATCCGTAATGCTCTTTCTGAGCTGGAGGCTCTCGTGCGTGATCATTGTACTGGCCGTTGTGCAGACATTGGTCATTTCAAAGGCCTCGCAGAGGATCCAGTCATACAGCAGTGCGATACAGGAAAAGCTCAGCTCAGGCAACGCGTTGTTTATCGATATCGTGAAGGGTATACGGTTTATACGTATGTATTCGCTCTATAACGTGATGTTTTGCAAATACAAGGATGTAAACGATGATATCACCCATTTTTCGCTCACGCGCAATAGGCATATCTTAGGTATGAACGCAATCTCGGATCTATTTGAGGCTGTAAACATCGTCGGCGTATTATTTGTCGGGATATTGATGTATTTTATGAATATCGTGGATCTGGGCTCGGTGATGGCGTTTTTGGTGCTGCAGGATGGGGTGTGCTATATGTTCAGCAACCTCAGTGAGTTCTTTCCGGGCATGCAACGTTGTCTCGCGAGCGTAAAAAGGCTCGCCGAGATACTCGACGAGCCCGCTGAGCAGGATATGAAGACTGAGTCGACAGCTGCTAAAACACAAACCACAGCAAGCGGGAGTATACGCTGCGAGGGTATTGCATTCGGATATGGGGGTAGGGGCAGCCGTGTCATAGAAAACCTAAACTGCGTGATGCCGGAGCGCCGCGTCACAACGATAATAGGTACCTCAGGCGGAGGCAAGTCCACACTCGTAAAGCTGCTGTTAAGGTTATATACACCGGAAGCAGGTGATATATATATCGGGGATACCGCATACACACAACTTACCAACGCTCAAATACGTGACCATTTTGCATATGTGCCGCAGTCCGCGTACTTGTTTCATGATACGATCGAGGCGAATATCCGCTGCGGTAACGAAGATGCGTCGACCGAAGAAGTAATAGAGGCCGCAAAAGCCGCATGTGCGAATGAGTTCATAATGGAAAAGCCCGAGGGATACCGGACACTCATACAGGAGCATGGCGGCAATCTCTCGGGCGGGCAGCGTCAGCGCATTGCGATCGCACGCGCGATACTCAAGAATGCGGCTGTGATGATTTTTGATGAGGCTACAAGTGCGGTAGACAATAAAAATGAAGCCCAGATACATGAATACATAAGCCGACAGACCGCGGATGGAAAGACGGTCTTACTCGTGTCGCACCGTACATCCGCGTCGGAGCTGTCGGAACATGTGATATCTATTTGCGTAACGCCTTCTTAAGCACCGGCAATATCAAGATAGCTACCGCCCCGCCGATCAGAGCGGTTATAAGCTGAGTAACGGAAAACGTCGCGGATATTACGGCTGCCTGTTTCTCGGGCAGATTGAGAAAAAGCGGGATCATCAGCTTTACGATACCTATGTAGAGCACTAAAAACTTACCGACCGATGCTGCGGCGAGGGCTGATATATACCCAACGATGGAATCCTTGAAGATACGTGCTCCTACGATATTCCACAAAATGACTAACGTACAGTTACCCAACATGATAAACGGTATCAGGCTCCATAGCGGCCCTATGCCCAGCAGCTTGGCTGCTAAGGGTGAAATAAGTGCAACTACGATACCGGATGAAAGTCCGGCAGCCATGACCGAGATGACTAATATGAGGTTTACGATCGTGCCTGTGAGTAATTGCATACCCAAAGACGAGGTCAACACCTGTGCTGCGACCAATAATGCGACCAACAGCGCTGTGCGTGTGATCCAGAGGATTTGCTTCTTGTTCTTT
>CAZUNC010000053.1:0-13465 GCA_964621475.1 uncultured Defluviitaleaceae bacterium
ATCAGCTGCTCACGCGCATCGTAGCGGTCCATGCCTTGATACTTTCCGGCGTTTTCGTTTAAGGTGCCGTCGTCGTTTAGGATGTTTATGCGCTCGAGGCTGTGACGCTCGCCGACCTCGTAGTCGTTCGGGTCGTGCGCGGGCGTGATCTTGACCGCGCCTGTGCCAAATTCCATTTCCACGTATTCGTCGGCAATGATCGGTATGCGTCTGCCTATTACGGGTATCAATACGGTCTTGCCCAGAAGTGCCGTAAAACGTTCGTCCTTCGGGTTGACTGCGATTGCTGTATCGCCGAGCATCGTCTCGGGACGCGTCGTGGCGAAATGGATAAACTCACCGGTCTCTGTGCCGTCATCGGATACAACAGGGTATTTAAAGTAATATAGGTGGCCGTCTTTGTCGAGGTGCTCGACCTCAGCGTCCGATATCGTGGTTTTACAATGGGTACACCAGTTGATGAGCTTTTCGCCGCGATATATCCAGCCCTTTTCGTAGAGCTTCATGAAGTTTTCCAATACAGCACGCGACAGACCCTCGTCCATCGTAAAACGCTCACGGTCCCAATCGCAGGACGATCCGATGCGTTTGAGCTGCTCGACGATGCGCCCGCCGTATTCAGCGCGCCATTCCCAAGCACGTTTCAAAAATCCATCGCGGCCTATGTCGCTCTTTCTGACACCGTCCTTGGCCATCGCGTCTACGATCTTGAGCTCTGTCGAGATGCTCGCATGGTCGGTGCCGGGCATCCAGAGCGCGTTGAAGCCCTGCATACGCTTAAACCGGATCAGAATGTCCTGAATCGTGTAGGTCAATGCGTGACCCATGTGAAGTTGGCCTGTGATATTTGGCGGCGGCATCATGATCGTGTATGGCTTACGCTTGGGATCGGGAGAGGCCTTGAAATATCCCTTCTCGGTCCAGTTTTCGTAGATGCGCTTCTCTATATTTGGGTTATAGTTTTTCTCCATTGTCATTTCGGTGTTCATTTTTATCCTCCCGGCTTTATGCTGTCATCGTGAGTATCCGGCTGACCTCGTCCAGATAGGCCTGTATGACCCGATCGATGATCTTGTCTTTTGAATAATCACACTCGTTGAGCTCAACTAAGAGGTCCCATATCTCGGCCTGACGTTCGTCGAGCGATGCGAGGTTCTTTTCTATCTGTGCCTTCTCATTGAGTAGTTCCTTGTATACCTGCTTCTTGTCATCGAGGCTGATGGTGCGTGCGAAACGCTCTATCGTGGTCTTGATGTTATTTAACTGCTTCTCTCGGAAAATCGTTTCTATCTCGTTTTCGGTCTCGTACATGATCTTTCTGATCGCGTCGATACGGTTTACGACATGCTTGTAATTGCCGAAATCATGCAGGCGTTTTCGCAGCATGCCCGAGTTTCTGACCTTGTATTTGTCATATGAAAAGCGCAGGTAGTTTGTGTAATAGGCATATATAACGTTCTTTTTATTAAGTAGCGAAACCGCTTGGGATTGGCGCTTTACGTTTACGTCCATTTCATGCAAAACCTGCCGCCTGAAGATATACAATAGGCTCGCGATGACCATCGCGCTGAGCACGAGTATCGTAGTGGGGAAGAAGATGTCGCGGCCCTCAAACATCAGTAAATAGCCGAGCACAAGCGTAACAAATACAAACGCAGCGACCATGCCGATGATAAAGCGTTGGATGAACAAAAGCCCGTCCGACAGCCCGTCAAAGCGGTATTCAAGATCCGCGCGTTCGCCGTGTATAACGCTTAAGTCTCGGTTTAACATGCGTTGGGTGCGTTCGGCTTCTTCGATTTGCGGCAGAGCATATTGCGCTTCGCCCTCGAGCTTATATAGATCGTAGAGGTTTTTATCGAATGCGGTGAGCCGATCAAGTAGGTCATTGCGCTCACGCGTGAGTGAAAGGAAACGATCCAAATGCTGTTTGAGACGATGGGTTTCGTCGTCGGAGAGATTGCCAAAGCATTCGAGCTCTGCAAGGGAGCTGTCGAGTTGATGAATGCGCGTGGAGGATTCCATACGCTGACGGACGATCTTTAACGCATCGTCACAAAGCCCGGCGGCTTTCTTGACCGGTGTAAACATCGGGTCATTCGCATCCATATCATCGAGGAAATGCCGAAACATTGAATACGACTCGAAATCCGGGGCTTGCTCTCGCTCTCGCTTGCCAAATATGCGTTGGAAAAAGCCAATGACGCGCTCTACGATCGAGGGCTTAGAGGCTTCCGTTTCATATGGAACATCTGTATAGGAGATTACATCATTCATTCAGATCACCTGGGGATTTTAATGCGTTTTCGAGTACAAATGCGATCTTTACACAGTCAATAGCAACCGCCATCGTGTATTCACCGGCGGTGAATATCAGCGGTGCATTATCCTTACGTACGATCACACAGGACGTAATCTTGCCGTCACCATCGAGCCAATAACTCAGAAAGTATAGGTCGCCTTCGTTTTTTATTTCCCAGCGGTAACCCTCGAGGCACCTGACAAAATACTCGTCTCGGCAGTTGAAATGCCAGAATAGACCGCGTTTGGCAGATATAAAGTTTGTTACGGGGTTATTGGGCTTTACATTGGTTTTCATCCGTACCTCCGTTAAAACTCTTTATATAGTAAGCTCGGTTGGATACCGGTATTGTCCTGGTATTTACCCGAGGTGTAGGCCTCGTAATTACCCTTGACCGTGTGGTAATAGATCTGACATATCTCTACAAACGGATATATCACGATCGGCTGTACGCAATGTATTTCAAGCGTCCAGAAGCCCTTAAAGCCTACATCACCGAAGCCCGCCGTGACGTGAATATATAAACCGAGGCGGCCGATAGAGGATCGCCCCTCGAGCATCGGTACAAAGCCGTCTGTGCGGGTGTATTCGACGGTACGGCCCAGGTAGAGCTTGCCCGGCTGTAGCAAAAGGCCCTCGGGCGGTATCGTAATCGTGTGTGTGGTATTGGGTTTTTTCATATCCAACACCTCGTCATCATACACCAGTAGCTCATCATGCAGCCGGAGGTTGTAGCTGTTGGGGTTTATAAGCTTTTGGTCAAAGGGCTCAATGACGATCTGCTTACCCATATGACGCATTATTTCCAAACCTGACAAAATCATGTAAAGTCGAGTGCGTGCTCGACCTTCACCTCCCATATAGTAGCTTTTTTACCGTTTACAAGTATATCTGCACGGCGTGTTACGTTATATTTGCCCCGTGCAATAGCATCGAGTTTGATGTCTCGCGCGAGCAATACAATCGCGCGTCCGTCCGGTGCGAGCATATCCTTAAACAGCTTAAGCATTTGCGTGTAAAACTCGCGGGTATCTACGGCGTTGTCATAAATGCCCCACGGCGGATCCGTAACGATACGGTCGACAGTAGGCAAGCGCCTTTCACCGAACACATCACCGGAGGTAACCGTAAGATCTGCGCCGGCCTTTGATGCAACGCGCTTTAACTGCCGCAAAGCCTCGAGACACTCCGCGTCCTTATCGTAGGAATGAATCATAGATGGAAGACATTGTAACATAGACTTGACGATTCCGCCATAGCCTGCGAACGGGTCGCAGAGGTTCATTCCCTGCTTGATCTCCGCTGCGCGGCAGAGTATTGCTGCAAGCTCGGGGGTAAGTTCGCCCCTGTGAGGCTTGGGCTTGCGAGTAGCATCTGATGTGCTTTGCACGGCCAAACGCTGCAGCAGATATACCATGCTGTCACTGCGCTGATAGAGCCAAAACTCCGTAGCGGATGCACCGGTTGCAGTGGGTTTTACACGAAAGGTGTCTGTAAGATGCGCCTCAAGGCGTTGCCTGAGGCGTGGATCGAGGCGTTCGAAACGGTTGTGGCGGGAATATTTAATCGAGATGCCCGATACGGTTTTGATATGGCGTGGCAGTTCCGTACGGCAGAAAAGGGTAACGGCTTTTGAGATGTCGGGGGTTTGTCCGCCGAGCGGCAGCGACGCAAGGATGACGAATGCGTTATTGATATACGGCAGAGATGCGATTCGCTCGGGGCGAGACCCTGTTTCCAATACAATAAAGCCGACTGCGCATGATATGATCTTAACATTGCGCAGATCGGCTGTCAGAGCGTGACGCACGATGCCCTCGGCGCCCGCGATACATATTACTGCAAATTGCATATTATCACCTATGGTAGAATATTTGAATCAATCTAATACAATTCGATTATAAAACAAAAACCTGCGGTAGGAAGGAAAAACTTGTAATTTATTTCATTCAATGGAATAAGCAAGAAAGCAAAACAGCTCCGGGGTTCTTTCCCACGGAGCTGTTGTTATTCGGAATATTTCTATTGGATAAAGTATTGTGCCATTTTCATCTGAAATGACTATATCTTCTTTATTGATATTAACCAAGTCATTAGTGATATACTTAACAAACGAAGAGATTAAATCATTGGGTATATCAACATTAGGACGTCTGAATTTAATAACCATAGAAACAATATATTTTGTTTCTGTTTCTTTATTTGATACTGAAACTATCGCATCCTCAATATCATTAAACGTTAACAGATATTCTTTTATCTGTTCTTGTTTTTCAAAAACTATTTGATTTTCTACATTATCAGTCACTTTTTCCGCTTGTATAAGTTTTAAATTACCCGATGCATCAATTTCATGTACTTCATTGACAACATATGGTTCTTTTAATGACATACGAAATAATATTAAGCCAATAATGAGTAATGAGAACGCAGTGATTATTGCAACCGGTTTAGCATTCATTGTTTAAACATTAGGCCCCCTTCGTAAGATTAATGCATTTTTCAAAGTTGATAATCCCACAAATAAGTGATATATGTAATCCAAACCGCTTACGGCGCTTGCGATACTTGCTTGCAGCCGCAGTTTAGGGTGGGGTGTCTCAAATCCTGCCTCTTTTACGACTATTAAATGCATTATACCGTGATTGAACTCTTATTTCGTATGCCGCGATATATTCAACAGCACCCCCATCAAGCCCATAAACGTAATGATGGCTGTACCTCCGTAACTGATAAACGGCAGTGGAATACCTGTATTCGGGATCGTATTCGTTACGACGGCTATATTGATGATGACCTGGAACGCGACGAGTAAAACGATGCCCGTAGCTACGAGAGAGCCGAAGGTATCCGGGGTTTCGAGAGCAACCTTTATGCCGCGCCATACGAGTATGGCGAATAAAATGATGATGATCGCCGCACCCACAAAGCCGAGCTCTTCGCATATGATAGAGAATATAATGTCGTTGTGAGCCTCGGGCAGGAAGGTCTTTTGGCGGCTCTGGCCGGGACCGAGGCCGAACATGCCGCCGGAAGCGACTGCGAACAGGGATTGGACAACCTGATAACCCTTGTCGGTTTGATCCGCGAACGGATTCAGCCACGCGTAGAAGCGGCCTGTACGGAAGTTATCCTCGCCTGCAAAGAATGCGAGATAGGCGGTCAATGCGGCGACACCGGCCGCACCCGCGAGTATAAAACGCAATATGTAAGGGCATGCAACGAAGATGATGCCTATGCCGACCAGTGTAATAACTATAGCCGTACTAAAGTTACCCCAAGCGACCAGTGCGACGGTGACCATTACGATGAAGCAACAAAACAGGAACGAGGGCCACTTGAGCAGGATGTTCTTATTATTTGAGATCAAGTATGATGTATAGAGTATGATCGCGACCTTTGCGAGCTCGGAGGGTTGGAACTGTCCGATAATCGGCGCGGGCAGCCAACGCGTGGCGCCGCCCGAGGTGATACCCACAAACTGCACGATAACGAGCAGCACATTCGAGAGCATGTAGAGCGCGAATGCAAATTTCTTCAGAAACCTATAACTGACATTTGACATGATGTGCATGCCGCACAGACCCATCAATGCAAAAAGCCCCTGGCGTTTTAGGAAATGAAACGGGTCGTTATGGTATTTTACTGAGTTGGCGGCGGTCATGTAACTCGCCGAGAATACCATCAGCACCCCTATAAACGCCAATATAATAACAACAAAATATATCGTATAGTCCATAGCGCCGACACGGATGATCGGTTTATCGGTTGTTGTGTTCTTTGCCTGCACCATGGCGACCTCCTAAACTTATTCCAAGCCCATTACATATTCCTTGAACATATCACCGCGCTGTTCAAAATTATCAAACATATCCCAGCTCGCACATGCGGGAGCGAGCAAAACGCAGTCACCGGGCACAGCGTGGCCATAAGCCGTATCAACAGCGTCCTTTAGCGAATTAACACGATCGATCTGATCGTATCCGTATGCCTGACAGGTATCTATGATCTTCTGAGCGACCTCGCCCATTACGATCAGCCTCTTCACACGACCTGCAAAGGTCTTTACCCAATCCCCAAAATCCAGATGCTTATCATATCCGCCCGCTATCAGCACGACGGGTCTATCTGCGAAGGCATCTATGGCTTTGATGGAGGCGTCTGTATTCGTAGCTTTAGAGTCGTTGTAGAACACGATGTCATTCAGCGTGCGAACATACTCGAGCCGATGCGCAACCCCCATGAATGATCGCAGCGCTGTGATAATCTCTTCGCGCGGAACGCCTGCACATAGTGAGATCGCAACCGACGCGAGCGCATTTTCGTAGTGATGCGAGCCTACTATTTTTAATTCCGAAAGAGCACAGATATCCAAAACTCCGCCCTCTGTTCCGGGCAGACCTGAAACCTTTATCATGCCGTTGTCCACGTACACACCCTGATCGAGCACCTGTTTGGTTGAAAAGAAGATCAGCTGCGAGTGGATATCGAACGGCGCATGTATGCGTATGTCGCGACAGAGCGGATCATCGAAGTTCAATATCAAATAATCCTCATTAGTTTGATTCAACGCTACGGTGTATTTGAGGTCGCGGTAACGCTCCATGGTCTTGTGTCTGTCCAAATGATCGGGCGTGATGTTCATAATTGCGGCTATTTGAGGCCTGAAATGCTTTATGGCCTCAAGCTGGAATGTACTGACCTCGAGTACGGCCATGCCGCCGGATGGCAGAGACCTGACATGCTCGGAAAACGCTACGCCTATATTGCCCATGACCTCTGTATGAGGGTTGTGGGCTTTTATCATTTGGCCGGAGAGCGTGGTTGTTGAGGTCTTGCCATTTGTTCCGGTGATTGCAACGATCGGGGCTTTGCAAAACCCATATGCAAGCTCGATCTCACTGATAACCGGTATGCCGAGGTTACGTGCCTTTTCGAGAAATGGTATGTCAAACGGTATGCCCGGGCTCGGTACGACCAAGTCAAATTCGTCTAAGATATCGTCGGGGTTCTTGCCTAAGTAGAGTCTGATCCCGTCGTGCTCGAGCGCGTCTAACGAAACCTGTAGTTTTTCGGCGGGCTTTATGTCCTGCAGCGTGACATTGGCACCCTCGGACGCGAGCAGCTTTGCGGCGGCAGTGCCACTCTTGGCAACCCCACAAACCAATACGTTTTTATACATTAATACCTCCGAATATACGATGCTTTATGCGATGTATTGCGCGCCCAAATAACCTACGAGGCACAGCACAGCCGTGATGATGTAGAATAACGCGACGATCTTGGTCTCGGACCAGCCGGACAATTCAAAGCTGTGGTGAATAGGTGCCATCTTGAAGAAACGTTGGCCGGTGAGCTTGAAATATGTGACCTGTATGATTACGGACATGACCTCCATCAGGTATATGAACGCCACGATGATTATAAACAGGGGCATTTTTGTGAGCACGGCGATCGATGCAACAAATGCGCCGAGTGCAAGCGAGCCTGTATCACCCATAAAGACCCTCGCGGGATGTGAGTTAAACAGCAGAAAGCCCAGCAGACTACCCACCGCCGCTCCGGCTAACGGCATAACGGGTGAGTGTAGTGCCCACGCGACGAATACAAAGAACGAGCAGATCAGCACCGTTACGCCGGAGGCCTGACCGTCGAGGCCGTCCGTGAAGTTCGCGCCATTGACGGTACCGAGTATCACACACAAGATAAATGGGATATATAGCAAACGCATATCGACATATAAGCCCTTAGAAAACGGCAGATATATCTGCGTGATAGCCGTATCACCGCGCCCGAAGTATAGGTAGATGATGAATAATCCGGCGAGCACGAGCTGTGCCGAGAATTTCTCCAGGGCGGTGAGGCCCAGCGAACGCTTATTCTTGATCTTTCGCATGTCGTCAGTAAGACCAATGATACCGTAACCTACGGTCATCAGGCACACGACGACACCGTCGTTATTGTTTTTTAGATAAAACACTGAAACCAACAGCAGGCTCGCTATGATCATAATGCCGCCCATTGTGGGTGTACCGGTCTTTTTTAGATGTGTCTTAGGGCCGTCGTCCCTTACAAATTGGCCGAACTTGAGCTTGTGCAGATACGGGATCACGATAGGGCACAGCACGATATTAATGGCGAACGCAAACAGCGCCGCGTATATGGCCGGTGTCAATGCTTGCAGCATGTTCTCAATCCTTTCATATTTTAAAAGCGCGCAGATACTCGGTGATCTCCTCGAAGGCCATCGCACGCGAGGCCTTTATCAAAATCGTATCATCAGGCTTTAGTATTTCGGGTAAAGCGGTGATACACGAGGTTTTATCTGGGTAGCAGTACGCAGTGATATCGGAAAAGCCGTCCGCTATCTCAGCTGCGAGTTCGCCCACGCAGATCATCAGGTCGATGCTGAGTGCAGCCGCGAGTCGCCCGACCTCGTAGTGCATAACACGCGCCTCCGTGCCGAGCTCGAACATATCCCCAAGGATCGCGACCTTACGCGTCTTCATCTCAGACAGCACATGCAGCGCGGCATTCATCGAATCGGGGTTCGCGTTATAGCAGTCGCTGATCAGCGTAAACAGCGGAGCCTTGATAAACTCCATCCGGTTTTTCGAAGGGCGAAAGCCCTCAATACCGGCTTTGATCTCGTCGAGTGAAAGGCAAGCCAAATCACCTACGGCTGTAGCGGCCATAGCGTTATACACCATATGCTTGCCCGGCAACGGGATATTCAGGTCATAATCCGAGGCTATGTAGTCGTTGCCCTCGTTGATACCAAAAAATCTCATATGCTTGGGTCGACATGCACAGATATCGTCCGCGCCGCCCTCGAGTGAGCGCAAATATGTGTCGTCGCCGTTTAAGACAGCTATGCCATCGGGGTTCATATATTCGAATACCTCGGACTTTGCTTTCAAAATCCCTTCTCGGCTGCCTAAGTTTTCGATATGCGCGACACCGATATTGGTGATTACACAGATATCGGGCTTGGCTATGCGCGAGAGCGCGCGTATCTCTCCAAAGTGATTCATTCCCATTTCAAGCACCGCATAATCATATGTCTGGTCTATCTGAAACACCATCTGCGGCAAACCGATCTCATTATTTAGATTACCTCGTGTCTTTAATACCCTATAACGCTGTGATAGCACGCTCGCGATCAGGTCCTTGGTCGTCGTCTTACCCACGCTGCCCGTTACGGCCACGACCTTTAGATGAAAACGGCTGCGGTAGTATTCAGCCATTTCCTTTAGCGCGGTGTAGGTAGAGTTGACATAGAAGATTTTTGGATTGCGTATGTCGGATGGCGGCTGCGGTTCCGATAATACTGCAACAGCCCCCTTTTGGAGCGCGAGCTCGATATAATCGTGCCCGTCGAAGCGCTCGCCACGTAATGGTACGAACAGTTTGCCGCTTAAATCCTCGCGTGTATCCGTAGAAATACCCTGCACGATAACCTGCTCCAGGTCAAACATGGACAGCGAGGTATCACAGGCTGCGCTGCATGATCTTAGAAGCTCTAATAAGGGGATGTTCAATGTGCCGACCTCCCGATGGATTTGATCGCGCTCTGAGCGACCTCAACATCGTCAAAGTGTATCGTTCTGTCCGCCAATATCTGATAGTTCTCATGACCCTTGCCCGCTATGATCAATGCATCCTCGGGCGAGAGCATCGAGATCCCGCGATTGATGGCCTCGTGACGGTCCGCAATACGCTCGTATGGGCAGGAGGTTTCGAGTACACCCTGCTCGATCATGTCGATTATGGCCTCGGGATCCTCGGTTCGCGGATTGTCCGAGGTCAGTATGCAGTAGTCAGACAGCTCGCCCGCGATCTTGCCCATCATCGGACGCTTGCCCGTATCCTTGTCGCCTCCACAACCGAATAATGTAACTAACTTACCCTTTGTAAACATCCGGACCGCGTTGATGATATTGACCAACGAGTTCGGGGTGTGCGCGTAATCCACGATGACATGAAAGCCATAGGGGTTCGGTACATCCTGGATACGCCCGGGCACGGTCTCAAGCTTTGCGATAGCGGATTTTACAGTCGTGAGTGGGATGTTCATGACCATCGCGGCGCCGATCACGGACAGTATGTTATACACGGTAAAGCGTCCCTTTATCGAGACGAAGAATGGGTCGTGCTTGTCATTAACGATGCCGTCCTTAAAGCCCAGCGGTACATGCGGCATGTTTGCGTGTGGGATATTGTCAACATCGGATGAGAGATTTTTAAGCTCGAGATCAAATGCTACACCATTGTCGAGGTAACGGATATTCTTTGCGTTCAGGTTCGCGGGGCGATCAATGCCGTAGGTCATGCAGACGCAATGCGGGTTCGTTTGCTGCGCGTGAGCCTGCATAAATGCTGCGGCTGGATCATCCGCGTTGATAACACCGTAACGGCATAACTCAAACAGCCGAGCTTTGGCATCTCTGTAATCCTCCATCGTCTTGTGGAACTCAAGATGCTCGTGCGCGAGGTTAGTAAAGATGCCCACACGGAATCTGAGGCCGTCGACCTTGTGCAAAGCGAGTGCATGGGAGCTGACCTCCATCACAACATCGTTTACGCGTTCGTCCTTCATATCTGAGAATAACTGCTGGAGCTCGACGGGATCGGGTGTCGTGGCCGTCTCGCTGTGCAGATCGAGCTTCCTGTTACCGATGCGAAAGCCAATCGTACCGATCACGCCGACCTTATGACCGATCTCGCTGAGCACGGCATCCATAAAATATGTCGTGGAGGTCTTGCCCTTTGTGCCCGTCACACCGATCAGGTCAAAGCTGTCCGCCGGGTGGCGTGCCAGATTAGCAGCAGCGATAGCCAGCGCGTGTCTGGTGTTTGCGACGCGAACGATCGCGGTATTCGGAGGGTACGACACTTGCGCCTCACTGATCAATATCGCGGCTACGCCCTCACGCGCCGCATCATTTATATAGATATGGCCGTTGACCTTAGTACCCACGAGGCAGACAAACAACGTATCGGTCTTAAGCCTACGGGAATCGATTGAGATGCAGCCTACATCGACATTGCCGCCTTGCAAAATCTCATATTGTAACCCACGCAAAACCTCTTTAAGCAGCATGTGCATTTCTCCTCGCGTAACAGATTAGATTTATGTATATAACAGTATCTTTGATTTCTGATTGACCTCCTCGCCCGGAAGCGGGAACTGTCTTAGAACCACTTCACCCTCACCAATAACCGTCGCCTCAAGCCCCGATGCCTCGAGCACCTTCTTAGCCTCGCCGACGCTTAAACCTGTAACAGACGGCACGGGCACAAGGGCTGTGCCGGGTAGCTTGATCTCGTCGTCGGTGTATGCGCGTGTGACATTCAGGTAGGGTAGGGCGTTTTCGAGGATCTCCTTCATGATCGGGCCCGCGACCGCACCGCCGTAATAGGTACCCTGTGGTTCGTCTAACAAAACAATCGCCATGACCTGCGGATCGTCCGCGGGTGCAAACGCTAAAAACGACGCGATATACTTACCGCTTCTGCGCGGCAGCTTTTCACTAGTGGCGGTCTTGCCGCCTACACGGTAGCCGGGTATATAGGTCTTGTTGCCTGTGCCCGCGTAGACAACGCTCTGCAAAATGAACTTCATCGTTTCGGAGGTTTCCTTTGAGACCACACGCTTTGATGGCGCATCGGGGTTAGCGAGCTCTTCCTCCTCGAGCAAACGCGCATCCGGGAAGCTCAGTGTCTCTACGATCTTTCCCTCGCTGTCCGCGAGCGCTTTGCCCAGATGAGGCGTGATCAGATAACCACCGTTGACCGTCGCGGCCGACGCACGTAAAAGCTGTAACGGGGTGATCGTGAGGGATTGGCCGAAGCTCATCGTAGCGAGCTCGACCGGACCGATCTTTTCGGGCTTGTAGAGTATGCCCTTAGCCTCGCCCGGTAGGTCTATACCGGTCTTTTCATTAAACCCAAACCTTATCAAGTAATCATAAAAGGTTTGCGCGCCGAGCTTTTCTGCAACCGACATGAATACGGGGTTGCAGGAGTTTTCAACGCCCTGTAGGAATGTCTCGCTGCCATGTGCACGCGGATAACGCCAACACTTGATCTGACGACCCGCGACGGTCGATGAGCCGTTACATGAAAACGGGGTGTTGATATCGACGATGTTTTCCTGTAAGCCCGCTGCCGAGGTGATGATCTTAAACGTCGAGCCCGGCTCGTAGGTATCGTTTATAGAAAAGTTGCGCCACATCTGGTTCAGCGCATCTGAACGCTCCTTGTCACTCATGGTGTCCCACATCTGCCCCATGAACGGGTCCTGTATCTGAAACGGCTCGTTCAAGTCGAAGTCGGGTTTGTTTGCCATCGCGTATATTTCGCCGTCTTGCGGGTTCATCAGAATGATAACCCCACGCTTGGCGTTTTTTTGCAGTACGGCTTTCTCGATCGTTTGCTCTGCATATTGCTGCAGCATCACATCGATCGTCGTTACGAGGTTTAGACCCGGTGTGGGTTCTACACGCATCTGCCGCCCGTTTGGCAGCTCCCGCCCCAGAACGTCCGTCTCGGTCAGTATCTTACCGTTTTGTCCCTTCAGATAGCTGTCATACTTGGCCTCGAGCCCGATGATGCCTTGATTGTCCTTGCCCACAAAACCGACGACCTGTGACGCAAGCGTCGCATATGGATAAACGCGTTTTACATCCTCGTCGATCATTACGCCTGGCAGATTATATGCACGTATCGTATCAGCGACGGATTTGTCGACTTTTGTCTTTATACGCTCGAGAGCAACCTTCTTGGAAACTTTACTTAAAACGGTATTATAATCCATTCCAAGGGTCTCAGACAAGACCCTCGCGACCTCCTCGGGATTTTTTATTTGGTTTCGGATGACACTTATCGAGCTCACGGTTTCGGTAAGGCCGATGCCCACCATATTTCTGTCATAAATACCCCCGCGCATGGGCGTGATGGAGCGGTCACGGGTCTGCTGTATATAGGCCTTTGCCTGTAATGCCTGACCCTCGATGCCCTGGATATAAAAAATCCGCACGATCAATAGAAGAAGCGCGGCTTCCATGGCAATAAACACAAAGATCAGCTTCTTTTTAGTTTCGGCGGATGGTTTAGGCATAGAAAAACCCCTCTTGGACTTGATATATATAATATATATTA
>CAZUNC010000054.1:0-13288 GCA_964621475.1 uncultured Defluviitaleaceae bacterium
CTGCACAGGCCGGCCTCTGGATGAAGCCTACAAACATCAACAACGTAGAGACATACGCAAATATATGTCAGATTATATTAAACGGTCCCGACTGGTTCAGGGGTTTCGGTACCGAAAAGAGCCCGGGCACGAAGGTTTTCGCACTCGCGGGCAAGGTCAATAACGTAGGCCTCGTCGAGGTTCCGATGGGTATGCCGCTCAGGCAGATCATCGAGAATATCGGCGGCGGCATCAGAAACGGCAAGAAGTTCAAGGCCGCTCAGACCGGCGGTCCGTCCGGCGGATGTATCCCCGCTCAGCATTTGGATACCGCTACGGACTTCGAATCCCTTATCTCGCTCGGCTCGATGATGGGTTCCGGCGGTCTCATCGTCATGGACGAGGACGACTGTATGGTCAATATCGCCAAGTTCTATCTCGAGTTTACGGCAGAGGAGAGCTGCGGCAAGTGTACACCGTGTCGCGTGGGTAACAAGCGTCTGCTTGAGATCCTTACAAAGATCACGGACGGCAAGGGCACGATGGAGGATCTCGACAAACTCGAGGAGCTCGGCAATGTCATCAAGGACACCGCTCTTTGCGGCCTCGGCCAATCCTCGCCGAACCCCGTTCTGTCTACGCTTAAGTATTTCAGGGACGAGTACGAGGCACATGTTAAAGACAAACGCTGCCCGGCCGGTTCCTGCACACAGCTGCTGCGTTACACGATCTTGGACGACAAGTGCGTAGGATGTACGGTTTGCGCGCGTAACTGCCCTGTAAGCTGTATCTCGGGTGAACGCAAGCAGACGCATACGATCGATCAGGACAAGTGCATCAAGTGCGGTGCTTGTATCGATAAGTGTAAGTTCAACGCGATAACAAAAGGCTAAGGACGGAGGTCATAGATAAAAATGATTAATATAGTCATAAATAACACCGAAATATCCGTACCCGAGGGTACGACGATATTGCAAGCGGCGCGTTCCGCAGGTATACATATACCTACGCTGTGCCATCTGGACCTTCATGACATCAAGATGGTCAACCAGGTGGGTACATGCCGTGTCTGCATGGTTGAGGTAGAGGGACGCAGAAACCTCTTGCCCGCATGCTGCACAGCCGTCGCACCAAACATGGTAATCCACACAGCATCAAAGCGTGCGGTTATGGCTCGCCGCATCGTAGTCGAGCTGTTGCTGTCAAACCACCCGAACGACTGTCTGATCTGCGAGCGTAACGGCAACTGCGAGCTTCAGAGCCTTGCAGCCGAGCTCGGCGTGCGTGAGATCAAATTCGGCGGCGATAAGACGCTGCGTGAAAAGGATACATCGAGCTACTCAATCGTACGCAACCCGGACAAGTGCATACTCTGCCGCCGCTGCGAAACGATGTGTAACGATGTTCAGACCGTCGGCGTTTACTCGGCTGTTCATCGCGGATTTGAGACCGTTATCGGTACCGCGTTTGACTACCCGATGCTCGACACCGCATGCACATTTTGCGGACAGTGCGTATCGGTCTGCCCGACCGGCGCTCTTACAGAGACAGACGACACCTCTAAGGTTTGGGAGGCTTTGGCCGATCCCGATAAATTTGTAATAGCTCAGACGGCTCCGGCTATCCGCGTAGCCCTTGGCGAATCCTTTGGCATGCCCGTTGGCACCCAGGTAACAGGCAAGATGGTCACCGCGCTGCGTAAGCTCGGCTTTGATAAGGTAATGGATACCGACTTTGCTGCGGATTTAACTATCATGGAAGAGGCTTCCGAGTTTATCCATCGCCTCGAGCATGGCGGACGTTTGCCGATACTCACGAGTTGCTGCCCTGCATGGGTCAAGTTCATCGAGCATCAGTTCCCGGAATTGTTGGACATCCCGTCCACCTGTAAGTCCCCGCACGAGATGTTCGGCGCGGTTGCAAAGACATATTTGGCTGAGAAACTCGGCATCGACCCGAAGAAGATGGTCGTCGTATCAGTCATGCCTTGCCTTGCAAAGAAGTTCGAGGCAAAGCGTGACGAGCTCGCTGGCCACGAGGTCGGCAGGGACGTAGACTATGTCGTATCGACACGCGAATTGGCGCGTATGATCCGGGAGGCCGGTATCAACTTCCAGGATCTGCACAACGAAGCGTTTGACGAGATCATGGGCGAATCCACCGGCGCAAGCGTTATCTTCGGTACAAGCGGCGGCGTTATCGAGGCTGTCGCACGTACCGCAGCCGCATGGCTCGACCCGAACTCCAACCCGAAGATCGACTTCAAGCAGCTGCGCGGCATGGATGGCATCCGCGAGGCAGAGGTTGAGATCGCGGGTAAGACCCTCAAGATCGGTATCGCAAACGGTTTGGGTAGCGCACGTAAGATGCTCGAAGCCGTCAGAGACGGAGAAGCACAATACGACGCAATCGAGATCATGGCCTGCCCATCCGGCTGCATAGGCGGCGGCGGTCAGCCATACCACGGCAACAACATCAATGTCCTCAGGAAGCGCGCAGCCGCTATCTACAAAGAGGATCAGGAGAAGATCGTTCGCCGTTCCCACGAGAACCGCGAGGTCCAAAAGCTCTACGCCGAATTCCTCGGCGAGCCGTACGGTGAAAAGGCTCACGAGCTGCTGCACACAAAGTTCACGGTCAGAGAACAGCTGTAAGCGCATAAATTATTTATAACAAACAAAAGGGGGCTGTAACAGAGGGATTACATCTGTTACAGCCCTTTATTACAATATACCGATTGACCACGCCTCAATGGATTATGCAAAGGAATATCTGAGCAGTTTGCCTGAAAGAGAAAGGGTTGTCGGATACGGTTTAAGACATAAGATTATTGAACACGGTATATTAGGGTTTGATGAGCTCGACACCCGACAGTTACGCGGCAAGCTTTGGGAAATTAAGTTTTTATAGAATAGCACATTATATGTTATAGCAGATTATGAAACTGTCTATTTTCTTCATGCCTGTAGGAAACAGAAGGGGATGGCTGAGAAGTTTGAGTTGGAGACTGCCATACGTCGTGCCACCGAGGTAGGTTTCAACATTTGAACGGAGGTAACAAAGATGCCCATGATAGATGTCACAGATACCGTGATAAATGAAGAGGTAAAAGAATTATCTGATATCATTAATACAAATCCCGAAGCAAAACGCGCTTATGAGAAATTTTTGTCAGAATGCAAAGTCAGACATTCGTTCAACACCATAAAAAAAGGTATTATACAGAACGCTACTGACATAGAGCAGACACTGAAGAGTATGTGAGGGTTAGCGTGAAAGATATGAGTTGGGAAGGGCGCACGTCGGGACCTCCGTGCTCACTTTCACAAGCTATTTCTGCATGTGGCGCATGGAGGTTTATATGTTCCAAACAATGGTAACGAGCTTGATATCGCTGTTTCTGTGCCTCGGGACGGGTTTTGTATGTCGGAGGTTACGCGTGCTGGACGATGGTATCGTCAGTGGGCTTGCGGGTCTTTTGATCAAGGTTACACTACCGTGCACGATCATCAACTCGATGATAATGGATTTTTCTCCGGAGATATTGGGGGAGGGGATGCTCACGATGGGTATCACACTCGCCGCGTATCTCTTTGGCGCTGTACTCGGATATTTGTTGTCGCGTCTTTTAAAGTTTAACACAAAGCAGAAGCAGGTCACGATCTTCGCGCTCACGTTTCCTAATGTCGGCTACATGGGCTTTCCGGTCATACAGGCGCTTTTGGGCCAGCAAGGGGTTTTCTATACGAGTATGGGTAATGCGTCGTTTAACCTAATCGCATTCTCATTTGGTGTTTTTCTGTTTACGGCTGACAAACCCACAGAGACGAAGCTTTCAGCGGGCCAGATGACAAAATCCATCCTGTTAAAGCCCGCGTTTATCGCCACTTTTATCGGATTCATATTGTTTTTGTTTTCACTGCGACCACCCGAACCCGTATCTAAAGCGCTGACGATGTTGGGCGCTATGACCACTCCGCTCTCGATGATTATATTGGGCTCGATACTCTCAAAGAGTAAGATATCCACAATCTTTTCAGGTGTCAGTGTATATATTATCTCTTTCCTGAGGCTTGTAATTATACCGGCCGCGGTATTCTTGATCTGCCGCCCATTTATACGTAACGATATGCTGTTCTCGGTGCTCGTGCTGCTGTCAGGTATGCCCGCAGCCGCCATTACAGCGATCTTTGCCGAGGAATACGGCTCGGACGCGGACTTTGCCTCGCGCACCGTGTTTGTCTCCACGCTGCTGTCTATTATCACTATGCCCGTGTTTACGCTGCTGCTCGGGTAAATCCCTCCCGGCTCGGTAGAAAAGGAGCCTTGTATGGACATAAAAGTACGCCTATTGAACATCTCTGAGCTATTGGGTCTTGCAAGAACCTGTTATAAAGCCCGTTTCAAGTATATTTTGTTTCTTTGTGCGATAGCAATACTGCCGATGACAATAGCTGAAAGCCTAATAACGATACCCGTCGATGTATTGGCCGATCCGACCAAGTTTGCGATCAACGATATTCTAAGGGTATTGAGCCGATATGTTGGTCTAACCTTGCTGTTAAATGTTGTATTCACACCGATCTACTACAGCGGTATGACATATATAGCAATGCAAAATCCATCCGCGTCATCACCGGAGCAACCCATACCGCTACATTCCATCTTGGATGTTACGATCAATAAATGGGCCAAGCTCTTTGTGTCCGGCTTACTCTATGCGGCTATCTCATTGATCACATCTCCGATTTTCTTTCTGATGTTTTTCTTCCTCGTCGCATTCTACTTTGCGACGTTTTACGGGGCTATAGGGGATATATGGGGCATAAATGCGCTCAAAGCTTCTTACAACCTCGTACGCGGACGCTGGTTTAAAACCTTTGGCTTTGTGCTGTTAGTAAACACGTCGATGTATGCCGTTTCGTTATTAATACAGACCTTAATAGGCCTGTTTATACCGACAACACCGATCAATGCCTTTGCCAATACTATCATATCGTTTATGATTATTATGGTTGTAAGAATACTGTGCTCGTTTTTTGACCTTGTAATGTCGTTAAAGTTCTTAAATATCTACTATACCAAGGGGGCCCATAATGTTAACTAATCTTGCAGAGGTTTTAGCCGACGCGCAGAAACACAAATACGCGGTCGGGATGTTTAACACCGTAAATATCGAAATGGCACGAGGTGTCATAAAGGCCGCCGAGGACTTAAACAGTCCCGTTATTATCGGTAGCGCAGAGGTCCTGCTCAAATACGCTGATCTCGAGACCCTCTCGTCCTTTTTGATACCGCTCGCGAAAAAGGCTAAAGTACCGGTTGTGTTACATTACGACCACGGCCTCACCGAGGAGCTGATAGTTAAGGCTTTATCCTGCGGTTTTACGTCCGTTATGTACGACTGCTCGACATTGTCATACAGCGAAAACGCCCAGCGCTGCGCACGTATCAAGCAAATAGCCCGCGCGTTCGGCGCGTCTGTCGAGGCTGAGCTCGGGCATGTCGGCAGCGGTGCAGCGGGTTCAGCGGAAGCTACCGGTGATGCCGCACACGACGAAAGCATCTACACAGACCCTGCCGAGGCTAAGGCATTTGCGGACTTTACCGGTGTAGACGCGCTTGCTGTTGCGATAGGCTCCGCGCATGGCCCATATGCAAAGACACCCGTGCTTGATATCGATCGCCTGCGTGCTATACGAGATATGGTTTCGGTCCCCCTGGTTCTGCATGGTGGTTCCGGACTTACCAATGCGGATTTTCGCAACTGTATCGATAACGGCATCTGCAAGATAAATATCTTCACCGACATAGACAGAGGTGGCGCGAGCGGTGCATTATCTGCATTAAATAAGGGGCATCGCTGTCTCACAGATCTGCTGTTGGAGATCGAAAAGGGTGTCTACAACGCGACCTACGAAAAAATCCGCCTGTTCAGGGGTGAACACGCATGAAACCGATATACGTCGCAGGTAATATCTGTTTAGACATTACCCCCCATTTCACCTCGCGCGAGCCCGCCACGATCAGCACGTTATTTAAGCCCGGCTCTATGCTGAACATGAACGGCGTAAACATCCACACGGGCGGTTGTGTAGCCAATACAGGTCTTGCGCTGTCGATCTTGGGTGCGGACGTAATCCTTCGCGGCAAGGTCGGCAACGACGATTTCGGTAAGATGATTCTAAGCCTCATGGAGCGTCATAACGCCGCAGAGCATATCGTTGTCGCCGATAATCAACGTTCCTCGTATTCGATCGTGCTTGCACCACCCGGTATAGACAGGATATTCTTGCATGATCAAGGTGCGAGTGACGTATTCGGCTACGATGATATCGACTTTGAGAGCCTCGGATCTTGCTCCATTTTCCACTTAGGATACCCGCCGATCATGCGGCAGTTGTATCTGAATAACGGTGATACATTGCTGCGCATCATGAAGACCGCGAAGGAACATGGTGTCGTGACCTCAATGGATATGTGCGCGATCGACGACAACGCCGAGCACGGCAATGTGGATTGGCCGGGGCTTTTATCTCGCGTGCTGCCGTATGTAGATGTCTTTGTACCAAGTATAGATGAGATTTTGCATATGTTGGATCGTGGCATGCAAGCGGCTCTTGCAAGCGGGGAGATATCCCTTGAGGATATCTTAGATAGTATCAGTGCGCGCTTACTTACGATGGGCGTAAAGATAGTCCTAATCAAATGCGGCGAGCATGGTTTGTATCTGCGTACCGCGAAGAGGGATGTTATCCGGGATATGGCTGATACGTTGGGGTTGGATGTAGAGCTCTGGGCCGACAAGGTCATTCGCCAGCATGCCGCTCCCGTTGAGCACATCATAAGCGCGACCGGAGCGGGGGACACCGCTATAGCGGGTTTTCTGCGAATATTGACCGCGGATGGTGAGGTAGTAGACGCGGGCCACACATATACAAAAAGCCCCGAAGCAGCCGCTATGTATGCGGCCGAGATCGGGGCGAGGTGCTTACGTGGTTATGATGCGCTCAGTGGGTTGAAAATCGGTAAGGAATAAGTATTTACCACGGATTTGCACGGATTTTACATATATTAATTAATCCGTTTTAATCCGTGAGAATCCGTGGTATTTTTGCCTTTTATATCCTCACAGCCCTATCCACCGAAAACAGATACAGCAATACCTCTTTAACCCTTTTGCCCGTCGATCGCTCGACGGCTTTTTTATATATCTGCGTCTGTACTCTATAGCGCTGCGTGATCCGCTCCAAGGCCTGATCATCCTGCGCCTCGTTCGGATTTATATAGTCGCTCTTGAAATCTACGAGCACCATCTCTTCCTCGCCACGCCCGTTCTCTTCCACGAAGAAGCAGTCGATGATACCATGTACGGTTAAGGATTCATCCGAGCATCCGGCACCGGTATTAAGATCTGACTTTGTATACCCGGCTTCTGTCTGGGAGACCGACATCACAAACGGCGTTTCCCTGTATACCCTTCCGCTCTTTTGCATACGCTGCGCGAGTTCCGATCTGCCGAACCTAACGATCTTTTCGATCTCGACGGCCTTCGCCTCGTCCTCGTCGAGCAAATTGCGGTGTTTGAGAATTTCGATTAAGGCCATTACATATTTTTCGTCGCAGTTATCCACATTTAGGTCCATATGCTCCACAATTGTGTGGATAGCTGTACCCTTACGTACATTGGACATACGCTTCTTTGCCATGAACTCTGGCAGCTCGCCAACCGGGCCTGTGGGAAGACCGGACAGGCTTACGCCCGCTTCGCCCTCAGCGTTTGCCATATTATCTTGATACTTACGCTTGATCTCCGATATCGATATCTTCACGGGCAAAGTCGTAGCCGTCTTATATGGATATTTCCAGAGCCCCGTGTCACTTCTCAAAACCTCTGCGTCCTCATTTCCGAATTGCTCAAGCCCCGCCATGACCCCATCATCTTGCCATGTCACGATCCCATCCTCAATCCCCATCACATTGATCTCCGGAACGCATATCCTTACGTCCTCGCAGTAGGGTATGATCATATCGAGATAGCACTGGGCCTTGTGCAAGCTGCCCGGGTTTTCGCGATAGGCAGCGAGCTTCTTCACTGCGTCCGGTATCGTACCCGTCAGTATCAGTTTCTCTTTCGCACGCGTCAGAGCCACATACAATACGCGCATTTCCTCGGCAATATTTTCGAGCCGTATCTGTTTGGTTATACACATACGCACGAGAGTATTGCTTTTTATACGTTTATCAAGGTCTACATATACCGGACCAAACCCCAAGGTCGGATGTATCACGATACCGCTCTTCTCATCCTCGCGGTTGAAACGCTTTCCGAGCATGCTCACAAACACAACCGGAAACTCGAGGCCCTTACTCTTATGAATCGTCATGATCGTGACGCTGTTCTCGCTCTCGGCCGCACGTACAGCACCGTTTCTGTCGTCCTCACGCTTTTCGAGCCGCTCCGCATATCTTAGAAACTGGAACAAGCCCCTGAAGTTGGTCTTTTCATATGCTATCGCGCGTTCGTACAGTGTACGAAGATTCATCTGGCGTATCCTGCCGCCAGCCATCTGTCCGCATATCTCAAAATATCCGGTCTCGTTGTATACTATGTCGATCAATCTGCTCACGGGCGTATATACGGCCTGCTCGCGCCAGCGCATGAGGTCACTCAGAAAACGCTCGAGCTTTGCGCAAATCTCTGTACTACACTGCTGTGCAATATACCCGTTTACACATTCGTAAAAATATGCCTTTCGATCGTATAGCCGTATATCCATCAATTCATCGGCCGTGAGCATATATACAGGGCTGTACAACACCGTCACGAGGTCTATATCCTGATATGGATTATCGATCACACGCAGAAACGCGCAGGCCGTCTTTACCTCCACCGCCGAAAAGAAGCTGCCCGCGACATCCGCATACGCGGGTACATTACAACGCTTGAGTTCCTCCGTAAACGCATCCGCTATACCACCGATCGAACGCACAAGTATCACGATATCACTGTATCTGCAAGGCCGGAGCTGTTGGCTCTGCTTGTCCGTTACCAGCATCCCGCCGTTTACGAGCTCATATATGCGTCTGCCGATCACGCGCGCCTCGGCTTGCAGGTTCGATATTTCTTCGAGGGTTTCGGTCGCATCAGGCTCCGCTGATGCTTCGGATGAGGCTACAGCTGACGTTTCTAAGTCTTCTGGTTGCTCCGGGCTTTCGGGGTCTATCAGCAGTATCTCAGTCCGGTTGTTGTTTGTTTCCTCGCATGGCATAAACTCCGCTCCGAGGTTCAGTTCAGCCGCCTTATCGTATTCGATACCGCCGAGTCCCGCATGCATGATCTGTCTGAATAGTTTATTTACGGTATCCAAAACCTCTCCACGGCTCCGGAAATTTTTAGACAGCACGACCTTTACGGCTTCGCCGGCTTTATTGGATTCGTTCACTTCATCTGTCAACAGCGCGTCGTTGAAGTTATTGTATTTTTCGTTAAATATCCCCGGGTCAGCGGAGCGGAAGCGGTATATGCTCTGCTTCACATCCCCAACCATGAAACGCCTGGTGGCTATCGACGAGATGATCAGCTCCTGCACCCTGTTCGCATCCTGGTACTCATCCACCATGATCTCCTCGTAACGCTTCTTGATCTCATCGGCAGCCGCAGAGGGCATGGGGTTTTCGGGGTCGTTGTTTGTGAGTATCTCTATGCAAAAATGCTCCAGATCTCCAAAGTCCACGAGATTGCGTTCCTTTTTCGCTTCCTTGTAGCGTTTACGGTATTCCTTTATGAGCCGCGTGAGGTCCGTCATCAGCGGATACACCGCGAGCAGATCGGCTATCTGCTCGTCTATATCCTTATACAGCAACCCGTTTCGCAGCGTTTCAAAGCCTTCCTTTATGCCCTTTTTTCGGATCGACTGGACCTTTTCCTTTAGCTCCGGATCCACAGCGTCTTTCTTGCTTATACTAGCTAACTTTTCGCTTGTAAATCCGTCAAACATCTCCTTGACCATGCGCAGAGAAATATTTTCGGCTTCACTTGTTACCGCAGCATAGAGCCTCAACGCAAAGTCCATATCACTTAACAACGCTGGTATATACTTCTCGGGTCCACCCGGGGATTTCGATATCGCTATCGCACGTTCGATCTCTGATATGATCGACTTGATCTCCCTGGCCATGTCGTCCATGATGATGGTGCTCCAGACCGAACCGTCAAAGTCTGAATACCCTTGCTCAAGCTGCTCCAGATAAACATCAAGCATGTATTCCGGAAACGCAGTGCTTTCTATCGAATCAGCAATCTTGAGCACTAGATCGGACAACCCCGTATCCTTGGTCTTGCCACCGCCATAGCTATCCACGAGTCGGCAAAACGCAAAAGCCCCGTCCTCCGCATTCTCCTCACGCGCATACTCGTCTTCAAACAATTCCTCTATGACCTGAGCTTTGATCAATTGCTGCTCGGCCTGGTCCATGACCTTGAACTCGGGGTCCATGTCCACGAGATAGAATTTATTTTTGAGCACGCGTCGACAGAACGCATGTATCGTCGATATCTGCGCGCATGGCAAAAGCGCCTGCTGACGCAATAGGTTACGGTCCCTGGGTCTCTCGGCCAATAGAGATGTAATCGCATCGCTCAGGCGCTGGCGCATCTCGGCGGCTGCGGCTTCTGTGTACGTAACTATTAAAAGCCTGTCGATATCGACAGGCTTTTCTGTATTGGTGATGAGGCAAATCACACGCTGTACCAGCACGGCGGTCTTGCCGGAGCCTGCCGCAGCCGCTACGAGTATCTGCGGGTTTCGCGCGTCAATGGCAAACTGCTGTTCTCGCGTAAACGGCATCTGCTGGTTCCTCCTTGAATTGCATAAACAGATCAGAGTTCAGGAAAAAGAATTGGACATAAACAAGCTCAGAGGGTTCGAGTGACGCATCCCTGAATAGCTTGCTCGCCGCAAATTTAGAAAATTCGAGTTCGAAATCGCTGCGGCTCTTGTGAAACAACGCGCCGAAGCGTGACAGATCTAGGACATCCCTCGGTGATAGATGATAGATGTACTTAAACGCCTTAAGTATTTGTTTATTCATCGAATGTGGGCGGTCGCTCGAGCATAGCAGGCATACCGTATGGTACATCCCCGCGAGCTTAAACAGCATATGCGTACCGGCCTGACCCATATTTTTCAGTCTGGAGTAGAAGATATTATTTTTCTTGTTTAAGTACAGGCAAAAATCATAGGCGTCCCCGATAGTACTACTGATGACCTGTCCGTAAAAGTCCTTTATGCTCTTGATCTTTATGTCTTCGAGCCGTTCAAACAGCACCGAGCTCTCCTCATCAAAGAGCTCCTGCGCAAGAGCCTTACGACCCGTCAATAACGCGGATATCGCGTCTATTATCGGTTTCATATTGTCCTCCACATCTCACAAGCGGTATCGATGGGACATGATGCCGCTCGGAACAGTTCCGATATGAAGGAATAATAACACATTGTTACGTAAATGTAAAAGGTTTTTAATAAATTAATACATTTAATTTACTACACTCGCAAGGATGTCGGCCAGCGCACCGACTGCGTTCTTGGCCTCCTGTTTTGTATTGGTCTGCGCACCTACCTCTACGAGCAGAGATTTTGGCATCATATGTAAACTGTAACGGTATGCGTTCAAATAGACCTTACGTGTGAGGTTCGGATACATCTCGTTTGCGGCGAGCTGCATGCGAAAGCTCAACGCGAGGTTTGTATCAAGAAACGGATTGGGCAGGCTATCTATACGTTTGGCTTCGCCGTCCTTACCCTTTAACAGTGTGAGCCCGTTTACAAACATCAACTGTGCCATGTTCACGCCATTTTCTTCTACCACGAGCCTGCGGTTTTCGGGTACACCGTCCCTATGCAGGTCTATAACGAGTTCAATACTCGGATTGGCTTTTAGCAAGCTCTTAATCGGCCCCTCCATGCGCTCATACGCACCCATGATCTGCGATCTGCCGTCCACCATGTCGTATCGCCCGTCGTCGTGTAAGGTTTCTATGCCGTATTTGTCTTGCAGTACCTTACAAAGCTCCTCGCCTATACTGTATACCCCGTCTTTATAATTATCCCGATCACTGTCCGCATAACCCTCAGTCGAATGTGTATGGAACACAAGCACCTTGGGCCCCGGTGTTGACCTGCTTAGCTGTAGGTCCGCATTTACGAAACGGTCAGCGTCAAAGTCTGTCGGCCTCATCTCAGTGCTGCTGTTTACGACATAGAAATACTTGCGCATATATTCAAGATCGCGAAGCTTCTCGAGGTCCTTTACGGTCAGCACGGTCTTTGTGCCGGCCTCCGCATCCGTGAGCACTGGCTCCGGCTGAAACTCCACATCCCCGAGCCCTATTAAACCCGCGATAACCGTGTCACCTGCATCCGGAGCGGGTGTAACACTATCCTCGTTAGTTGTAACATTTACGACGCTTTCGATATTTACATCATTTACATCCGAAACGGCTAACAGTGCCTTATCGATACTTATGTCCGTGTCATCTATTGAATCTTCCGTGGAATCGTTGCTATTTTTCTCAGACAATTTATAATAGGTGTTATATTTTCCGAGGGTATCGTGTTTGGATATGGGTATCGCTTCGGCGATTAGGAAGTCATTAAACGACATACCGTTTACCGTTATGCATATAATCACGTACACGGATAACCCTATCATCGTACATAGGGCAGCTTTTTGCATTACCGTCATCAATCTGTTTTGCCTCATCCCGGTCCCCCCGCTGCTTATGTATAAGTTCTATCGTATCGGTTCTATTGTATCAGTACATTCGGGCGTAAGTGCCCTAAATATGTATATTCGTTTTGGAGGTTTGCTATGAACATTTTTGACATTATGGGGCCCGTAATGGTCGGCCCCTCGAGCTCGCATACGGCAGGTGTGGTGCGGATAGGGCATATTACGCAGAGCATACTCGGCGGCATACCGAAAAGGGTCAACATCACGTTTCACGGCTCGTTCGCTAAGACCTATAAGGGACACGGCAGCGACAAGGCCGTAATAGCCGGGCTATTGGGTTACATGCCACACGATCTGCGTATCAGAGACAGCTTTGCATTAGCGCAGGACATGGGCATGGAATACAGCTTTGATGTGACCGAGCTCGAATACGCGCACCCAAATACGGTGTTAATACACGCGGAGACGGATGCGGGTAAGGTCGTGAACATACAGGCCGCATCGATCGGCGGCGGGCGAATACTCGTACAGCGTATAAACAATATCGAGGTCTCATACGACGGGCAATACGACA
>CAZUNC010000055.1:0-13008 GCA_964621475.1 uncultured Defluviitaleaceae bacterium
ATATTGTAACATCCATAAATACTCAAAAAGAAGGCATAAACCAAATCGGATTCCAGTTGACGAAAAGTGCAACGTCCCGATTTGTTTATGCCCTTTATCTTAGTGAGTTTTCATTGACACAACTCTTATGAATGTTATAACGCCCATGAAGTTATAAGTCACCTTGACGCCAACGACACGCCTGAGAAAATGGCAGATACATTTGCATTATGGAAAGATCTTAAGAAATCAAAATACTAGATATTCATTTCTGACATAACTGTTGAGGAGCTCGAAAAATGTTCTGATCCAAAGCGCAGTTTGCTGTATAAATATCTGGTATCAAATATTAGTCTTGCAACTATAGCAGAGATTGACTAATTACTCGGCTATAAAGAGATTAGAATTATATCACCATCAATGTTAGGAGGCGACGATGAACAGCAGTAATTTTACTATACAGGATATTCATAGTATTCGCTTTGAAAATTACGAGAAAACAAAAGACATGAGTAGTGACAAGTTAATTAGGCATACAAAACAAGCATCTTTGTCTGGATTGAAGCGCCTTGATCGGTTGAGAAAGCCATCGAATGAAGGTCTGGGAAATAATCCGACATGTTAACAATACAAGCGAAACCCTTAGTGATGACGCACAACTGATAGGCAGAACACTCGGGTATTTAGAAAACGTATTCGGGGAGGCGGTTAGCGTGAAAGATATGAATTGGCAAGGGCGCATATCGCGACCTCCATGCTCACTTTCATAAGCTATTTGTGCATGTGATGCATTGAGGTTTTAATGAGAAGCGCAGCAACAAAGCTCAGGTCTGCCAGGTCACCGGGCTGAACGAGGATACGGTCATGGATTTAAAAAAGCAGGGGCTCATTGAATGAACCCCTGCTTTTCTATATGCTCAAAATTAAGTCTCCGATTACCGTCTTGTTGACACAGTTCTTATGAATGTTATAATGTTAGTGAGGCGATGGGGAATGGAAAGCAAGGGTCAGGATCACAGGCGTCAATGGCATGGATTGTTTGGTTGCTTATTGGAGATGGAGCTCAAGACCAGGCTCCCGGATATTTATCACATCGAATTCGAATACCCGCTAAACCAGCAGCCCTTACAGATCGACGCTCTTGTTGTAGAGATCGAGGATGTGCAGAAGGTTCCCGATGACTACAACTTAGCCAGGATATACAGTAAATTCAACATTCACGAATTCAAATCCCCCGAGGAATCGTTAAATATCATAGCTTATAACAAAGGCTTGGCTTACGCGCATTTGTTTATGGATATAAAAACAGTAATGGGTGTAAATAATAAGAAAAGACATTTATGCGGAGATGAGCTGTCATTGACCTTCATATGCTCCCGTAACCCTGTTAAGCTGATTCGTCATCTGAGAGAAAACAGACATTTCCGGGTAGAATATTCTCAAGGCATTTATCATGTATACGGCGAGGAATACACCGTGCAAATAGCGGTGACATCTCATCTACCGGATTCGGAGAACATTTATCTGAGGGCCTTGACGGAAGAGCATATCGCCGAACGTTTAAACGAAGTCATCGATGCGAGTATTCTTAGTGATACAAACGATGCTCTGCACAACGACGCACATCTGATAGACAGAACAATAGGATATTTAGAAAATGTATTCGGAGAGGTATTCTGGGAGGTGGTTTTAATGAGAAGCGCAGCAACAAAGCTCAGGTCTGCCAGGACGCTGGAGGAATGGTATCAGGATTTCAAAGTAAGGCATCCCGATGTGGCCGAGCTTCACTGCAATCTGGCAGCAAAGGACGTTATTGAAAAATACAAACCGGCTATCATCGAAGAGGCTAAATCGGCTATCATTGAGGAGGCCACGCCGACTATCATCGAAGTCGAAAAGCCTAAGATAATCAATCACGAAAAGCTCAACGCGGCAACAAACATGCTTAAACTCAACTTAGGTATCGACATCATCTGCCAGGTCACCGGGCTGAACGAGGATACTGTCATGGATTTAAAAAAGCAGGGGTTCATTGAATGAATCCCCGCTTTTTTCATATTTATTTAATTTTCTATCTTTAATTTGGCTCTATCAACCCATATGCCCCATCCTGACGCTTATACACAACATTGATCTCATCTGTCTGACCGTTTTTAAATACGTAGAAGTTATGCCCCAGAAGCTCCATCTCCATGACAGCTTCTTCAGCGTCCATTGGTTTAACCGAAACGCGTTTGGTCTTTTTGATCTCGATGCCGTTTTCGGATTCGTGGGACACCTGCTCACTAGGATCGGATTCCTTCGAGCCTTGCATGCCTATGTATCCCCATTCCTCCTTGAACGCAGCATCCTTTCTATAGCGTTGATTTAGTCTGTCCTTGTATTTCTTCAGCTGCTTTTCGAGCGAATCCACTACTGCGTCTATAGACGTGTACATGTCGTCCGTCACGACCTCTGCGCGCAGAATTCGCTTGCGTAACGGTATCGTAACCTCGGCCTTATTTTCGTGGCGGTTCACGATGAACGTGACATGTACCTCTGTGCCCTCCGGCAAAAACTTTTCCAGCTTCCCTATCTTCTTTTCGGCGCGATCCTTCATCGCTTCCGTGACCGTCAGGCCCTTTCCCGCATAGATAAATCTCATTGCGTCTTCCTCCTTGTCCGTATAATGAATATTTCAAGCCTCGGGCGGGCTCAGTACGATCTTCCCGTCCACCAGCTCTACTTTTATCTTATTACCGTCCAAACCGATACTGTCCAAATATTCCTTGGGCACCTGCAAGCGCCCTACACGATCTAAAACGGCAAATTCCTCCTGCGTGTTATGCGTAACCTCGCTCCCTCCGGCAGCACCAGCGTTCGATACACCCGCATTTGAGCTACCCGCCGCGTCCGGTTGCCCATCCGAAATAAACCCGCTTACCCCGTTCAGCTGCTCCGCGTAACTTTGACGCATGATCATCTCGCTACTTGTTTTGCCATCCCTTATCGCTACGACCCTATTAACCTTTTTCGAAAGCTGGCGGTCATGGGTTACTATCACGATCGTTGTGCCGAGGCTTGCGTTTATCTTGCGAAACACATCCAAGATATTATCAGAGGTGCGCACATCCACCGAACCTGTTGGTTCGTCGGCCAGAAGCACCTTTGGCTCATTTGCGAGTGCGATAGCGATCGCTACACGTTGCTGCTCACCGCCCGAGAGCTGGTTCAGCTTGCTCTTGGCCTTCCTGCCGATACCCACGAGCTCCAGCAGTTCCATCGCACGTTCGTTTGCGTTCTTTCCTTTATTAAATGCCATCGGAATACATATGTTTTCACGCGCGTTCAGATATGGGATCAGATTTCGTGCATTATTTTGCCATACAAAACCCACCGTCGAACGCTTATATTGAACGACCTCGGTCTCCGACAGCTTAAACAAATCCCTGCCGTCTACATACAGTCGACCTGCGGATGGCTTATCGAGCCCGCCTATCATATTTAATAGTGTTGATTTACCGCTGCCGCTGTTACCGATGATGGCCATGATCTCGCCTTTTTCTATCACGAGATCTAACCCCTGCAGCGCAAGCACCTCTAAATCCTTCGTCTTATATATCTTGACCAGATTCTCACATATGATGACCTGTTTTTCGAAATCATATTCGTCGTTTAAATTAGCCATATTATTCGGGGTCACAGCAACGCACCGTCCTCTATCTCGTAAACCTTATCCGCTATCTCCATGAGCCCCGGATCATGCGTTGTCATTACGATCGTCGCGTTATCACGCTCGACCAAGTCCTTAAATATCTTTACAACCTGTAAACCCGTGTTTGTGTCCAGTTCAGCGGTCGGTTCATCCGCGAAGATGACCTTCGGCTTATGTGCTATTGCACGCGCTATCGCCACGCGCTGCTGCTCGCCGCCCGACAGTTCGGTCGGCAGATGATGCGAGCGCTTCGCTAAGCCTACCAATTGCAGACAGGTCTCGGCGCGTTCCCTGCGTTCCTTTAACGGATAGCCCGATATTCGAAGGCCAAACTCGACGTTTTCATATGCGGTCATCATCGAAACGAGTGCAACCGATTGAAATATAAACCCGATGTCCCTGCGGCGGATCAAGTCGCGTTTGTCCTCCGACAGCTTCACGATATCATCGTCTCCGAAGAACACCTGTCCCGACGACGGATAATCCAACGCGCCTATGATATTCATCAGCGTCGTCTTTCCCGAGCCCGAACGCCCCTTCAAAATCGTCAGCTTGTTTTCCTCTATGCTCATGCTGATCCCTTTTAATGCCCAAAACATATCGCCTGCAATAGGGAAGCCTCTCTTTACATCCACAGCGTTGATGATAGTCATAAGCTTAATCCTCCCCGAGTTTTAAGGCTGAAGCGATCTTGATCTTTGATATGAGCACACTGAGCACAACCACACAGATTATTACCATACCGCCAACCACTGTAAACAAACGCGCATAGTCCTGTATCAACGTTACGATCTTAAACGGTATGGACATCTCCGCTATCGAATACGACATCTGCACGAGCGGTACATAGAGCTTTGAGGCTACCTCTCCGACACCCACACCTATCGCAATTGAGAGTATCGAGATAAAGAACTGCTCATTCATCAAAAGCTCGAGTATGCTGCGCATAGACATACCCATCGCCCTGAATATTCCAAATTGCAGTACGCGAGAACGTATGGATAGTATCCAGTAGATCAAAAATCCCGTAAAGCATATGAGTAATATAATAATAAAACTCACGGTCAGAATGCCGTTTGTGCCCTGCAGTATCGGCTCATTACGCGCATCGACGAGGTCTGCTTTTGTATCCGTAAACGCGGTCAGCTGTAAATTGTTTTCTGTTATGAACTGATAGAATCCGTTGTTTGATGCAGCCGAGGTCTTCATCCAAACTTCATACGGTGTCACGCCCCATGCGGATTGTATATAGTTTATATTTGCGACGATCAGAAAGGCCTCGTTAGTGACCATCTGGCCGTCCTTGTCTTTAGTGACCGTATATCGTGAAAATCCGGGCCAATAGTCCGTAAATCCGTATACAACACAACTCGCATAGTCCTGAGGGCCCTTAAATGACAGCACATCACCGATCTTAAACCCGTATTTGTCCGCAAAGTTCCTGGACAATATAGCCGCCGACGGCTCACGAGACAGTACGTTCAGATAATTATTAAAATGAGTCTTAAACAGATCGTTCCTATACCATACCGTTTCGCCAAAACCCTTTGTATCTATGCCCATCAGCTCAACCTTATCCAATCGACCTGACATGACATCCGCGGTAACCTGATTACGCTGTACCTTCGTTACCGCAACCGCATCCTCATAATTGCGGTATTTTTCAAAATCCGGTTCTTTATATATTATAACCTTCGGCGTAGTTGTTTCGGCGTTTCCGGGGCCTTGCACGTTTGCACCGGCCGGGGGCAGATTATTTTGCCATACCTCCTTGATGATGAGGTCCGCTCCATTCGTATAGCGTATGGCGTCCTCCTGATTAAAATTGATCGTACGTGCGGCCTTTGCGTCAAACACGCCGATCGCAAGCGTGAAGATCAGGAAGATCATAATGAACTGTTCCTCACCAGCAGATCGGATTACCTTTAAAAACGATGCATACAGCGGCGGAGACCAAACGGATCTACCGAGCCAGAACACGAGCTTTACAAGCAGTGGGAAGATGCGCAATGATAACAAGCCCACACCTATAATAAACAACGACGAGCTCAGAAACAGCAACGGATCAGAGGTCTGTGCATCAGCCGCAGCCGCTCCGATCACAGCGCGTATACTCTGATATCCATATAGCGCATACAAAGCAATAGCCGTTGCGAACACATCCAAGAAGAAGCGCTGCCAGAACGGCTTCTTTTTTTTCACTCTGCCGCGCTTATGATCCACGATCGATACGCGCGAATAACTGATAACGGGCACAAGCATCGTCATTACCGAGATCGCACATGCAATCAACGGTAATATAAGCGCCTGCGTATTTAACTGAACATCGAGCGCGGTTCTCGAAACGAGATTTAAAAACCCACTCGACGAGCCGAGCACCTTACAAATAAACACGCCGAGCGGTAAACCCGCCGCGTAACTGATCACGCTGATGATGATCCCCTGAGCGAGATACACTCCCACAATCTGGCCTCTACCCGCGCCGCGGCTCTTTATTACAGAGATATCGTTTTGCTCGATCATAAGTATCTGCTTCGACACCATGAAGATAAAGAACGCGAGCATTACAAACAACGGCACCTGTAATACCCATAGCGTTATATTTAAACGCATTTCTGATTGCGAAAAGCCTTTAATAACCGGTAGGAAATCAGCCCTAAGCGCATACACCCTACTCTTTTGATATCTCTCTGCATATTGGTCGTTCACGGCCAGATAATTCTTTACATCGCCCGCACGCATGGCATTCAAATCCAGTATGCTCATAAAGTATGCGTTGATCCTGTAAGCCATGTCGTAGTTATCAACAAACAAGCTCTGCATGAGCCCATGTGGTATGATCAATCGCCCGAACATATCGTTAGGCGAGGTATTCCAGTAATAATCGTTTTCATCCTTGTTCTCGTAGATACCGACCGCCTTTAGTTTGATCGGTTCGCCGTTAACCTTGGTGTCCTTAAATATCATTACATCGTTTAGCAGGATGTCTTGGTTTTCCAACGTGCGCTGGTTTACGAGACATTCGATAATCCCATCAACGGGTTCGGTTGCGTACATGCGACCACCCGTTATTTTTATGTGGTCCTCGAAATCCGTATAAGCAACGATTGAAACGCCGCGGCTACGTCCTATTTCCTCACGCTTTATCTCAGGCGAGAAATATTGGTTTTGCATCGAAAGCATTTCGATGTCAAAGAGAAGCGGCAATCCCAAACTACGCCGTATCTCATTGTTTGTGATGTCTCGAGCCGCGGTATAACCCTTTATGATCTGGTCTGGCTCCACATTATTGAACTGGTATGAAAACTCCATGTATCCCGGATATCTGCCCGTCGTGATCTGCTGCTGCTCGACACCCTTCATCAGCATACGCTGTAGCGTCGCGTTTGAATACAGCGGTGCACCCGAAACGATACCCACCAACAGGATATTACCTATCAGCAGACACAGCACCATCCATTTGTTGTTGAGCATCTTCCCTAACAAAAATGTAAACATTCTCAGTCCCTCAGTTTATCAATACGTCCTGTCCCTCTAAAACGCCGTCTAATATCTGTGTCTTATCCCTGCCCACAAGACCTATACGTACATAACGCTTCTTCAATTGATTATTCTCAACGATGAACACGTATTTCTTGCCGTCCTCGTTACGCACAGCTGCGTTCGGGACGGTCAGCAGCCCGCTCTCATTCATACTCATCGCTTCTATTGTTATGATCTTCGATAATGTCCTGCGCAGATCGATTTCTTTGTTCTCAAGCTCCGCCATATATTTCCCGGCGGTCTTTTCCTTCATTACCGACGGGTCCGATACGATCCTGGCCTTGCCAATCGGCTCACGCGCCGCGAGCACGTTGACCTCCATGCCATACCTGTATGTATTTACATCGTCACCGTTGATCACGACATAAAACACCATCGGATCATAGAGTGTCATCAAAACCGTGCCCTTTTCTACGAGCCTGCCCGGCAAAAACGAATTTGTATTGACCACGCCGTCATATGGCGCATACAGCTTTAGACCTTGCTGCTTATCTACTACCTCATCCAGCTCTTTTTGAAAGGCTTTTATCGCCTGTTCCTTTTGATGCACAAACACATCAAGTTGCGCACGTTGTTTCTTTACCTCAATCTGACTGCGCCTGTCCGTCTTACGGCTAAGATCAGCTATGGCCTTTTGTGTCTGGGATTTTTGGGTGTCTATTGCACTCCGCACGTCCACTATCTGCAACTCGAGTCGCTGCCTCGCGGAATCCAACGTGATCGGATCGTAATCGAGCTCTGCAAGGATCTGTCCCTTAGTCACAAATTCCATGTTTGTAACATGCACGACCCTAAGTACCGCCGCATCTTCGGTGTTCTGTATCAGCACGCTGCTCGGGAAACCCAGTGCAGATTGCCCGGATATCGGCTTCTCGATCGTGCCTATTTCGCATTTGGCCGTTTTATAATTGGCCTCGATTGCCTTTACGGAATCGATCTCGGCCAGATCCGGTATCTGCTCAGCCGATATTGTCTGCGCAGGTATGAATGTCACCGCAAGAGCTAAACACAATACCGCGGATAGCATAGCGTTGACCCGCCGCTGTTTATTGTTTGACAAAGACCTCATCCCCTTCGCTCAAACCCGACTTTATCTCTATAAACGCCTCGTTCTTAATGCCGACTTCCACCTGACGTAATACCTTCTGCCCATCCTCGATGATATATACATAACTGCCCACGCTCGGATCGGAAAACATTGCGTTGACAGGAACAACCAACGCGTTCTCCTTACGCACCTTTGTCACATTGATCGCGATATTCCTACCCGCGAATTTTGTACCGTTCGTGTTTAAGGCTTCGTCACTGAACACAAACTGAAACGGAACGGTTTTATACTCGAGCATATACGCAACACGTTTCTCTTGTGGTATCGGTCGATAGGTTAATGGGAACAACTCGCCATCGATAACCCCCTCGACGATATCACTCTCCGACACATTTATATAATCCGAACCGCTGTATTCAACCACCACGGCTTTGCCGTCCGAGAAATACACGATCGGTTTATATGGCGTGACCCAGCTGCCACCCGTGACCTCATCCATTTGCATGATGATACCGTCAAACGGGGCCACCAATACCGTCTCGGCCAAGCGTTCGAGCATCTTATCAAGGTTTTGCTGTTCAAAGCCCATTTCCATACGCTGAGACTGCATATCCTGAGTTAGCCTCAACTCAACCTGCTTCAGCTCCAGCTGCCTGAGCTGTCTCGACTGGTCATCCGTTGCCTCCGACAGTGCAAGCGCGGCGAGTTCGACATCACAAGCCGTGACATTGTTCTGTAAATCAAAGGAAACGCGTAGGTCTTCCATCTTTTCCTGTTGCTTCTCTATTTCCTCTTCGAGGTCCTTTGTGTCCAGGCGCATGATCACATCGCCGGCCTTTATCTGTTGCCCCGGAAAGCAATATACCTGCTTGACCGGGAAGTCCGCCTTTGTAAAAAACAGCTCGGTAGTCTCGAACTTTACATAGCCCTTGTATTGCTTTGTATCCCCGAATGCGCGAGCTGTCACCTTATATGTATCCATGTACGCGCCCTTAGGTTCGTACAGCGGCGGCGCGGTAAATGTCTTTTCGGCCGCGCAGGCCGTCATCAGCATCAACACCGATAAAAGCGCAACGAGCATGCCTTTATATTTGCCCATATATTTACTCGACAATGACCATGTCCCCTTCCGAAAGCCCGGATATGACCTCCGTAGCCTCTCCGTTTTCCAAACCGGTCTCTACCACCTGATATGTGCGTACATCGTCCTTGAGCATATATACAAATTTCTTGTTATCAGCCTTTCTGACCGCCTTTGTAGGTACGGTCAATACCCCCTTGCGCTCGTCCATCAGCATGGACACACTCGCATAGGCCTTCTCGTTTACCTCGACCGTGTCATCCAGCAGCTTTAGATATGCCGTGTCCTTTGAAAAGTCATTCTGCGCGTTGATCTCGTCCGGGGATACTACACGCGCCACAAACTCTTCCTTGCCTATTCGCATAGGCAGCTCGTCTCCGACCTTTAAAAGCTTTGCGTTCTCGCCTGTCACGATGAACACCGACAGTGATTTGTCCGATATGATCGCATACTTACCCTTTTCCTCGGACAGGTCCCAGAGCTTTACGTCCCTCAAATATGTAATGTTGCCATCGATGCCCGCTCGCATGATCCTGCGGTCCCGCTGCTTTATAAGCTCCTCTATGCGTATCTGCGTCTGCTGCCGTTTATTTAGCAGTTCGTCGCGGCGTTTGTTTACATCGTCCATGCCTGAACCCGTAAGCTCGGCCTTCTTCTGCTCGATCGCGCTCTGCTCACTCATATGCGTCAGTGCAAGTTCCGTTCGCGCAAGGTCCCGCTCCGCGTTTAACAGATCCAAATCGATCTGCGCATGATCGAGCTCTATTAATACATCCCCTTTTTTCACATAGTCCCCGAGCGACACGAGCACGCTCCGGACATTGATGTTACCGATATCGAACTCCAGGTTCTCTTGTACAGCCGGAACATAACTCGCGGACATCTCACGCACGTTTTGGATATCCTCGCGTACTACGTATGCGACCTTATAATTAGTAGCGGCATATGTACGCAGCACGGGTGGCGGTAAAACGGGCTCCTCTACCGGCAGGATAGATGCGCACGATGTCATCAATAACATAACTGGTAAAAATATATAAACGTACTTCGGATATCTCACTCAGATCCATCCTCTCGTAAACAACTCGTTTTATGAATCATACCACAACAAATGCCGATTAACAACTTATTACTCGGAACTATTCTACAAAATATTCTTGAAAAAAGTACGGGCTTATACGATAATAACGCGTAGAAAAACATTTCCCAAGGAGGATATTATGTCAGCTACAGCAACTGCTACAACAAAGCAATCCGAAACGAAAAAGAAGTTACGTATCGGTATCATCGGTACGGGCGGCATCGCGCATGCGCATATGGACTCGTACCTGCGTCTTACAGACGAGGTTGAGATAGTAGGCGGTTCCGATATTGTAAAGGGCAAGGCCCGCAAGTTTTTTGATGAATACGGTCTGACCGACATACCGGCGTTTGACAATAACGACGAGCTGATGGCTATGGACCTGGACGGCGTCAGCATCTGCACATACAACTCCACACACAGCGAATGTACCATAGCCGCTCTCGAGCGTGGCATCCACGTACTCTGTGAAAAGCCCATGTCCGTTACACTCGACGAGGCGATCTCGATGTACCGCACCGCTAAAAAGACCGGCAAGATCCTGACAATCGGCTTCCAACCGCGTTACGACCCCAATATGGACCTCGTGCGCGATATCGTAGGCTCCGGCGTATTGGGTGACATCTATTACATCCAAACAGGCGGCGGCCGCAGACGCGGTATGCCGGGCGGCACGTTCATCAGAAAGGAACTCGCCGGTGTGGGCGCACTCGCGGATATCGGCTGCTATTCGCTGGATATGGTACTTTCGGCGATCGGCTATCCGAAGCCATTGACCGTTTCGGCATACGCATCAGACCGCTTCGGCAAAAACCCGAAATACAACAAGGAGCACAAGGACTTCACGGTTGATGATTTCTCGGTAGCTCTGATACGCCTTGAGGGTGATATCGCATTGGACTTCCGTATGTCATGGGCTATGCACATGGACACAATGGGCGACACGATGTTCTTCGGCACCGACGCGGGCCTCAAGGTCAAGCCCACAAATATCGGTAACGGTTGGGACGGCGCATGGGACGGCACGATCGGTGGCCTCTACCTCTACAACGACGTTCAAAACCAACTCTGCGAGACAATGATCCCGTTGCGCACACCGTCCAACGAGCGCTTCTACTCGAAGGTCAAGTCCTTCTGCGATGCGATCGTAAACAACGGCACCGCTCCGATACCGACGATCCAATCCGTTTACAATCAGGCTATCGTAGACGCTATCTACCGCTCCTCACAGGCACACAAGGAAGTCGAGATCGTGCTGCCTTCCGATCTGTAAGATTTTGTATATGCAAAGCCTTAACAAATACAAACGTATCGCCCTTATGGGCGGTACGTTTGACCCTATACACAATGGGCACTTAGTTACCGCCGAGGTCGTGCGGCATCGTTTCGATATTGACAGGGTATTGTTTATCCCGGCCGGAACACCGGCACTGAAACAGAATGTCTTGGTCTCGGAACCACTGCACCGCTATCTGATGACCGTGCTCGCAACAGCGGACAATCCGCATTTCGAGGTATCACGGATCGAGATGGACCGCAAGGGCACAACCTATACGATTGAAACAATCGAGGCGTTACGTGCCGCGATAAGCAAAAAGACGAAGCTCTACTTCATCACGGGCGCGGACGCGATATTTAACATCCTGACCTGGAAGGAGCCCGAGCGGCTGCTCAAAATATGCTCCTTTATAGCGGTAACGCGACCCGGTTACGACAACACGGAGCTGTCCGAGTATATCGATCGTATGAAGCAAGAATATAACGCCGATATTGAGATCATGGAGGTTCCCGCGCTCGCAATATCATCGACCGATATCCGTCGACGCGTTGCGTTTTCGGAGCCCGTTAAATACCTGTTACCCGATACAGTCGAGGGTTATATACGCAAGAACGGCTTATATACCGGTTACTATCTGGACACGGACCTACTTGAAGCTGTAGATAACATGCTGAGGGAGCGCTTATCCGAAAAACGTTACGCGCATACAAAATCCGTCGCCGCAGAAGCCGCTACGCTCGCCCGGATATTTGGCGAGGACGTGAACAAGGCTTATTTGGCGGGGCTTTTACATGATTCGGCAAAGGAGTTTCCCGATGCGAAGAAGTGGGAGTTATGCGAGCAATATAACATCAAGCCCGACAAAGCCATGCGCCAAGTCATCGATCTTTCACACGGCGCGATAGCCGCGCAGCTTGCGAAGGATGAATTCGGCATCAAGGACAAGGATATATTAAATGCAATACGGTTTCACACGACCGGTCGCGCGGGCATGAGCGAGCTTGAGAAGATTGTTTGTTTAGCCGACTGCACGGAACCACTTCGTGCAGATTTTGACGGTCTCGATGAGATAAGAAAAAAATCCCGTAAGGATTTGGATGCGGCAATGAAGGCCTATCTGAAGCATGTATTCGAATACAATAAAAAGCGTGGCCGTGTTTTACATCCGGATGGCATCAAGGCCATGAGGGAATTTGGAGGAAAATGACAATGAACGCAAATGATATTTTAATGATAAAGACCGCCTATAATGCAATAGATTCAAAATTTGTAACCGATATCAGCGTAATCGATATCAGTAAGC